>JAUVKT010000025.1 GCA_030596125.1 Bacteroidales bacterium
TTTATGTAATGTCTCTTTGCAGTAGCTAGTAGAATTCCAGGAAAGAATAGGCGAGTTAACATCCTTCAAAACTATTGGTTGTACTCTAAATCACATTTTTTTTCTAATATTAAATTCTATGCAAATATTTTTCTTAAATTAGTGTTGCAATACATTAACTGATCAGATATTACAATTGCTATTTTTTATGATTAAGTTTATTGATTATAAAACAAGTTGAATTGGAGTACTTAATAAAAATGAGGCGTTCAATTTTAATTTTTGTTATTTTAACTTTCAGCTTAATTCAAGTCGAAGCTCAGATTCAATCGGGGCTTGATTCTGAAGGACTTCAATTACTGAGTTCTTATTACTCTGAGAAAGAAATATCAGAAATTAAAAAAATAGTATGTTTTATTGATAGCATAGTATTATCGGAAAATTTTAATAGTAATCTGGATTCTGCTTATCATTACTTTCTTGACAAACTGTGCAAAGAAGGATATGAAACAGATGAAATGTTAATTATTGATCCTGATTTAAATAAAAAGTTCTTGTCTAGTTTAGACTCTTCAGTAGTATATGATATCTGGGAAAAATGTGAGGTGCTTTCAGTTCAAACATGGGACACAATAATTCATAATCCGCCAGATTGGCCATGTTTAGAATTTAATATAAATGGGAGGTATTATGAGATAATACATGAACTGGGTAAAGATTATGAATACTTTAAAAGGCTTCCTGGTTACATAGATGATTGTGCGTGTATTAGCGCAAGTATTATCATGCCATTAATTTGTGGAAATGAGAGTTTCGATTTCAATGATTTTAATATAAGATTATGGACATCCATCGTGCTGCTATGTTTAGAAGAACCGGTTGAGAAGAAGCTAGATCGATATTTAGAAAAAATGGTTTAGTACATGGGGTTCATGTTCAATGCAGCTTATAATACAAGTAAGACAAAGACGATTTGAAAATAAAGAAACCATAACATAATAAAATGACGGACCGCGGCACTGAAATATGTCTCCATCGTTATAACATATGCTAGTAAGATGAAATATCGTTTATATGTAGACGAAGTAGGTAATCCTGACTTAAAAAGTTCGGAAAACGAAGAACATAGATTTCTAAGTCTTACAGGAGTCGCTTTCGAGATTGATTATGTGTCCAAAGTCCTGTTCCCAGAGTTGGAGAAAATTAAGAAACACTTCTTTAACTCTCATCCGGATGATCCGATAATTTTTCATAGAAAAGAGATACTGAAAAGAAAACCACCATTTAGTGCATTGAAAGATCAAGAAGTGCGTGAGCGATTCAACAAGACTATTTTGGACAAGCTTAAAAGTTGGGAATATACGGTGTTTTCTGTACTTATAGATAAGAAAGAACATGATGACAGATACGCTACTTGGAAATATGATCCCTACCACTATTGCCAGGAAATCTTAATCGAACGCTTTAGGTTGTTTCTAAACATAAAAAACCAGATAGGAGATATTATGTTTGAGTCACGAGGCGGTAAAGAAGATACTAGGCTCAAACGATCTTACAGAAAGATCATGGATGCTGGTACGCATAATCTTAGTGGAGCAGATTTAGATCAGCATTTTACTTCTAAAGAGGTTAAAGTTAAACCTAAGTCAGCAAACGTTTCAGGCCTTCAGATCGCAGATCTTATTGCTCATCCAGCTAGAAGATGGTTCTATAAAAATTAGAAGATGGTTCTATAAAAATGTCCTAGATATGGGTGACGGAAAGAATACTTTTGGGGATGAGATAATTGATATTCTGGAAAAGGAGAAATTCTTTAGATATAAAGGAATAATACTTGGATATGGAGCTAAAAAATTGCCATAAAAAAACCCCGTTTCCGGGGCAAGGGCCTATACAACCCTCCACCTCCACATATGTGGATTAATACAAATATACAAACAAACAATCTTATATCCAATGAAATCTTGAATATTATTAGATTAGGAGGGAAATGCACGTAGAAGAGTATTGGCTGCTATCTTCTTCTCTTATAGCTTCAAAAGCATACTAAAACCCAGCAACTTCACAAATCAAACATCGTTAACCGAGAGTTCCGAGTTTGTATCAAACAAGGAACTCGAGCTCGCCAAAGGCAATCGATATTCTTAGATCAAGAAACTCCCTGAATTAAACAGATACAGATTCCTCGTCGCTACACTCTGTCGGAATGACAAATGATTTAACCCTGCCTGTCCTTTACAAGCCAAGAGGATTACCCTGACGACCTTCGGTGTCAGGATGATCCTCTTAGGGGTGCTCTACAAAGAAAAGCCCAGTGCCGCTTGCAGCGGCACTTCGGGTTATTTATTTTCATTCCTCCGCCTCGCAAGCGGGCGTCGGCCTAAAAATAAAAAACCCCGGCGCTAACGCGCCAGGGCTTTTCTTTGTAGCGGAGGCAGGATTCGAACCTGCGACCTTTGGGTTATGAGCCCAACGAGCTGCCACTGCTCCACCCCGCAATGTGGGCACAAAGATAATACAGTTTACGCTATTGACAAAACGTTAAAGAAAAATATTTTAATATGTATATTTGTTCCTCCTGTATACTATAAAAAGAAAAATCAGTTTAATAAAACAGATAAACAGACATAATATGCCAAGAGTATTTAAAGCAACAGATATTGAAAGAGAAGAGAAGGAGGTAAAAAGAGATTATCTCGACAGGCACATGCCTCATGTTATCTGCCCTGATAAAGTAAAAAAAGGAGAGCTGTTTAAGGTTAAAGTAAGGATGGGTGAAGAGTATACACATCCTGACGACCATGACCATTATATCAGTACGTTGCAGCTATGGAACAGGGAGACATTACTGGCTGAGGCAAAATATGCCTCCGGTGCTTTTGGGAACAGGCCTGCTAATATGGAGGTTGATTTTTATATTGTTGCCCCGCCTGTTTCTATGAACCTTTCAGCAATGGCTGTGTGTACAAAGCACGGATTATGGCAAAGCGAGAATAAAGCCGTAAAGGTAATGTAGGAAGATAGTTGCTATTTGTTATCTTTGCACTCCGCATTGTAAACATTATGGCAAAGAAAGATACCAAGAAGAGAAGCTGGCGGGATAAGTACCGGTTTTCGGTTTATAACGACAAAACATTTGAAGAGGTCTGGTACATCAGAATGACCAGGTATAATGGTTTCCTGATGTTTGCTTTTATTATCCTTATGATCGTTGGGATAACTACCGCCCTTATAACATTTACGAACCTAAGAGAGTTTATTCCGGGATACCCCGATGGGAATACCCTCAGGCATATGAGGATGAATGTCATTAAACTCGATTCTCTCGAGGATGAGCTTAGCCTGAGAGATCAGTACTTCAGGAACCTGAATGCTATTATTTCCGGAGAGGAGCCTCTCGACAGGGTGGCCGGACAGGATACACTGGTCAACTATAAAAATATCACCTTCAACCGTTCTGAGGAGGATTCACTTCTGAGGTTGCAGGTTGAACAGGAGGAGCAGTATAATCTTACTCTATCGACAACTTTTATGGATGATTATACCAGTCTGGCTAATGTTCATTTTTTCCCTCCTGTCAGAGGGATAGTATCAGGAAGTTTTAATCCGCGAACTAAACATTTTGGGACAGATATAGTTACCACACCTAAGGCTGTTGTTTCGGCAGCACTTGACGGAACTGTTATTTTTACCGGATGGACGTTTGAAACCGGGTTTGTGATACAGATACAACATTCCAATAACCTGATAACTGTTTACAAACATAATGTAACGTTACTGAAAGAGGTTGGAGATGCTGTAACTGCTGGTCAGGGGATTGCTGTAGTTGGTGATTCAGGTGAGTTATATACATCCGGGCCACATCTTCATTTCGAGATCTGGTATAACGGAAAGGTGCTTGATGCGGAAAAGCATATACTATTTTAAGTTGAAATGGATCAGAAGAGACTGGCAATACTTGGATCAACAGGATCAATTGGGACCCAGACACTGGATATTGTTTCAAAGTATCCCGAAAGGTTTTCTATCGACATACTGACCGCCAATAACAATATTGACCTACTGATCTCCCAGGCCAGGGAATTTTTGCCGGATGCCGTTGTAATAAGTAATGATGATCACTATAAAAAGTTAAAGGATGAGCTTTCTGACCTGCCAGTGAAAGTTTTCGCAGGCGTAGAGTCGGTAGAACAATTAGTCGTTACATCCTCAATTGACATGGTTGTTGCCGCAATGGTAGGTTATTCAGGTCTGCGTCCGACAGTTGCGGCTATTAAAGCGGGAAAAAGTATTGCTCTTGCCAATAAGGAGACACTGGTTGTGGCCGGAGAGCTGATAAGCTCACTTGTTAGGGAGCTCAGGTCAGAAATTATACCTGTTGACTCAGAACACTCTGCTATTATGCAGTGCCTGGTCGGGGAGCACGAAAATACAGTTGAGAAAATTACCCTGACCGCTTCGGGTGGTCCGTTCAGAAATTTTACTGAAAAACAGCTTGCAACGGTTACGCCTGAAGAGGCACTCAGGCATCCTAACTGGGAAATGGGAAATAAGATCAGCATCGACTCAGCATCAATGATGAATAAAGGGCTGGAGGTGATTGAGGCCCGTTGGTTATTTGACCTTAAACCTGACCAGATCGAGGTGATAATTCATCCGCAGTCAATAATTCATTCCCTGGTGCATTTTGTTGATGGTTCGGTAAAAGCACAACTTGGGTTGCCTGATATGAGGCTGCCTATTATTTACGCCCTTGGATTTCCCGAAAGATTAGATACAGAGTTGCCCCGGTTTGATCTCAAGGATTATGAAACTCTGACTTTTGAGCAGGTTGATTTAAAAAAATTTCGTAACCTTGCACTCGCTTTTGAGGCATTACGTGAAGGAGGTAATATACCCTGTATACTGAATGCGGCAAATGAGATAGCTGTTGATGCTTTTCTGAACAGGAGGATAGGGTTTATGCAAATGACAAACCTGATAGAGGAGGTTGTGGCCGCCTCAGAAAAGATAACCGGACCGACACTGGAGGAGTTGGAGGAGACAGACAGGCATAGCAGGAGACTGGCGTTAGATTTATTAAAGAAAATGAATTACAGATGGGAGTTATAATACAGATATTAGGGTTTATAGTAAGCCTTTCAGTGATAGTGATCGTTCATGAATTTGGTCACTTCCTTTTTGCAAAGATTTTTAAAACGAGAGTTGAAAAGTTTTATCTCTTTTTTGATCCCTGGTTTTCACTTTTTAAGATCAAAAGAGGTGAAACAGAATATGGTATCGGATGGTTGCCCCTGGGTGGTTATGTGAAGATATCAGGGATGATTGACGAATCTATGGATAAGGAGGCAATGAAGCAGCCCCCTAAACCCTATGAATTCAGATCTAAACCGTCGTGGCAACGTCTGCTTATTATGACAGGTGGAGTACTGTTTAATCTTATACTTGCCTTGGTCATTTATGTAATGGTCCTCTTCTCATGGGGTGAAACATATCTGCCAACATCAAGTGTAAAGTATGGTATTGTTACCGATTCTATGGGGCATGAGATGGGCCTGATGAATGGAGATAAGATTGTCTCAATTGATGGAATGGAGATTGAAAACTTTGGAGAGATCATACCTGACATAATTCTCAATCAAAGACAAATCATCACCGTAAACAGAGACGGACGATTCATTGATATCGAAATCAAGCAGGAGTATATACCACGAATTCTTAAGGGTGAAGGCAGGATCGGAATACGGAGTCCATTTGGGCCATTTGTTATAACCGGTTACGGCAAGGTTTCTCCTGCGCGTGATGCCGGTATATTAATTGGTGATGAGCTGATAGGTGTGAATGGCAAAGTATTTGATTTCTTTGATCAATACAAAAATTATTTTTCCGACAAAAAAGAGAAGGAGGTTACTGTTAACCTTTTGCGGGATGGTGAGAGCATTGATATTCCTCTTGTAACTACTGCAGAGGGAATGATGGGAATTGTGCGTGAAGCGGTTGCGTCAAAAGACTATTTTGAATTTAAAACCATAAAATATAATCTTGTCGAATCTGTTCCCGCCGGTATAGCAATGGGTTATAAAACCCTTCAGGATTACCTTAAGCAGTTTAAGGTGATTTTTAAAAAAGGGAATAAAGCAGCAGACTCTCTGGGTGGCTTTATAACCATAGGTAGTATTTTCCCTAAAGTATGGGACTGGCAGAGAATGTGGAATCTTACAGCGTTTCTCTCAATTATTCTTGGCATTATGAATATTTTACCTATTCCTGCTCTTGATGGGGGGCACGTAATGTTCTTGCTTTTCGAAGTTGTTACAGGCAGAAAACCAAGTGATAAATTTCTTGAATATGCCCAGATGACGGGTATTATATTATTGCTGGCGCTTCTTCTTTTTGCAAATGGCAATGATATTATAAGGTTGTTGAAGAACTAGTTTTTTTTATTAACTTTGCTTTGATTATTAATTGAAATACCTATAGTTATGTACACGTTTGCTTTTATGTTTGGCCCTACTGAAATTATTCTTTTAGTTCTGGTTGTAGTGATACTTTTTGGCGGGAAGAAGATACCTGAACTTATGAAGGGTATTGGACAGGGAATGAAGGAGTTTAAGAAGGCAACCAAGGAGAATAAGAGTGAAGATGAGATTATTGATGAGAAATAATTAATTCTTAGCACGATATTTGTCCCGGTTTAATGACCGGGATTTTTTTTATCCTTTTTTTACAGTAAGTTTGATTTATACAACAATTTATAACCTGCATAAGATGACTAAAATATCAACATTAATTATCGCGATATTGATAATTGCGGTAGTTCCATCATGTCTTAATTCAGACAATGGCAAAAGTTCAATGTTGCCAAATGTTTCGGGCAGTACAGGAGAACTGATTGTGGTGATTAATAATTTGAAGTGGGACGGAGAGGTTGGAGATAAGATCAGAGAGGTGTTTGTCTCACCGGTGGAGGGACTTCCTCAGGCTGAACCGATCTTTAATCTGGTGAATGTTACACCGGGGAATTTTGGTGAATATTATATTACACATCGTAATGTGATTTTAGTAAAGATCAGTACTGAAAGAGAGCAGAAAGTTGTTTTTCAGAAAAATAAATACTCATCTACTCAGTTGATCATTACCATTGAAGGGAAAGATGATAATGAAATAATCGAACTGCTGGAAAAACAGAAAAAAGCTATTATTGAGAAGATAAATATTACTGAACGCGACAGATGGATCTCCTACTACAGGCATTCGATTAACAGTATGAATTTTAATATCCTCAGGGAGAAGCATAAAATGATCCTGCATGTGCCATCCAATTATGCAATGGATGTAAATGAAAATGGTTTTGTATGGTTTGCATACGAGACCCCCGTGACAACTCAGGCAGTACTGGTACACTATTTTGATTATAACGGTGAAAACTATTTTAATGAAGATAGTATCAGAAGTATCCGGAATAATATGACACGTGAAAAGGTTAAAGGCCCTGCTGACGGTACATGGATGAAGATAGAAGACCAATTGCCTGTAGAATACAGTACATTCAGGTTCAGGGAGCGAAATTATGCTATGCTTAAAGGATTGTGGACCCTTGAGAATGGTTTTATGGGCGGACCATTTGTTACCCTTATAACCAAAGATGAGGTTAATAACAGATTTGTTATGCTCGACGGATTCGTTTATGCACCCAATGACGAAAAGAGAGAGTTGCTTAGACAGGTTGAGGCGATACTTTATACCGTAAGTTTCGATATTGATCCGGAGGAAAAAACTTCTGAATAGGCCAGGGATATCCCTATACAGCTTCGTATTTCTGATTTCTTTGCAAGGGTACAAATCCCGATTCGGTGATTACAGACTGTAGCTGGGCTGCATCATGCATTCCTGATGATCCGGCTGCACTTACTACATTCTCCTCGATCATAACTGAGCCTACATCATTGGCGCCTCCATGAAGTGACATCATGGCTGTCTCCCTGCCCACTGTCAGAATTGATGTCTGGATATTGGTGATATTATCAAGCATTATCCGGCTTACAGCAACCAGCCTTAAATAATCACTTCTGCTTACGTTACTTCTGACACCATCCTTTTCAGTCAGAACAGTGCCTTTATCCATAAACGGCCACGGTATAAATGAGATAAATCCATAGTGATCATCAGGTTTTTCGGCTTGCAAATCTCTCAGGTATTTCAGATGACGGATTCTCTCCTCAACTGTTTCAACATGTCCGAACATCATTGTGGCCGATGTTGGAAGGTTCTTTTGGTGAGCTACACGCATCACATCAAGCCACTCTGTCCTGGTCGCTTTAGCCGGTGAAACGATCTTCCTGACCCGGTCACATAATATTTCAGCCCCTGCACCGGGCAGACTGTCAAGACCGGCCTCGATGAGTGCATCCAGAACAGTGCTGTAGTCAGTTGATTCCTTTCTTGCCAGATGAACCACTTCGGGTGGACCAAGGGCATGGAGTTTCAGTTTTGGGAACCTGCTTTTCAGCTCTTTAAAAAGGTCGGTATAAAAGCTGAGTCCAAGGCCGGGGTGCATTCCTCCCTGAAGGAGTAACTGGTCTCCGCCAAATGCGAATAGCTCCCTGACTTTCTTATTGTATTCCTCAAATGATGTGATATAAATATCAGCATCTCCGGGTTTCCTGCAAAAATTACAGAAACGACATTGCGAAAAACATAAGTTAGTAATGTTAACATTACGATCGATCTGCCAGCCGATATAGTTGTCTGGGACATGTAACCGGCGCAGTTTTGAGGCGATACTCATCAGCTCCTGAAGGGGAGCCTCCATGTATAGATAAAGGCCTTCTTCTACACTTAACTCTCCGTGGTTCAGTGCTTTTTCATATATCCTGTTCCTCTTTTGCATTGGTTCACAAAGGTAGTTCTTTATCACAAGATCATTCAATAATTTATTAACTTTGCTTCTTATAAAATTATCTGTGAAGATGTATCCTCAAATTGAAAAAACAACCTGTCTGTCACCTGAAAAATCAGTTGTATGTGTTATGGGGTCAGCCAATATTCCTGATTTTCTTGACCTGGATAGAAATGAGACAGAATATATCATAAGATGCCTTGCTGATGATGATGAGTTTATAATGATAAATTCTTATTCACGTATTATTTGTTTTATCAGGGAGAAAGAAAAAGTACCGGAATATCAAAAGCATGAGGAGTTACGAAAGAGTTCAGTAAAAATTCAGGAACAGCTCAAACAACATAAACAGGTTGAGGTGCAGATTACTTCATCTGACTCTTCACCGGAATCGGTTAAAAGCGTAGCAGAAGGTTTATCATTAAGCCGTTATAATTTTACCAGATATAAGAGTAACAGTGAAAAGGAGAGTTACACTCTTTATCCTGAGAAGATACTTATTCATGATGAAAAGTGTGATTATATTCCTGCTCTTAACTATTTGACAGAGGCTGTTTATTTTGTAAGGGACCGTGTTAATGAGCCTTTAAGTCATCTTACTGCTGAAGGACTTGCGAAAAAGATAAAGGAGTTCTGTGAAGAGGCAGGGTTAAAAGTTGAGACGTTGACAAAAAAAAGAATAGAAGCTTTGAAGATGGGTGGGCTGATAGCTGTTAACAGGGGCAGTCTCGACCCACCGACTTTTTCAGTCGTCGAGTGGAAACCCGATAAACCGGTAAATTCCAAACCTGTTATTCTTATAGGCAAAGGTGTTGTATTTGATACGGGAGGGATAAATCTCAAGCCGACCGATTATATTGAAGATATGAAATCAGACATGGCCGGAGGCGCAACAGTAGCAGCGGTTCTCTATTATATAGCCAGGAGTAAATTGCCCATTCATGTTATGGCTCTTGTTCCGGCTACAGACAACCGACCCGGAGTAAATGCCTATGCACCGGGTGATGTTATTACCATGTATAACGGAAAGAGTGTTGAAGTGCTTAATACCGATGCAGAGGGACGCTTGATTCTTGCTGATGCCCTGAGTTATGCCGATAACTTTAAGCCGGGTCTGGTTATATCCGTAGCCACTTTGACAGGCTCTGCTCCGGTTGCTTATGGCAGTCAGGCTATTGCGACCATGGGGAATGCTGATGAAGAGTATTTTAAACTTCTTTCCGAATCGGGGTATAATGTTTTTGAAAGAGTGGCAGTTATGCCTTTCTGGGATGAATATGGAGAGTTGTTAAAATCTGATATTGCTGATTTGAAGAATATTGGGGGAAAAGAGGCAGGAGCAATCACTGCAGGAAAATTTCTGGAGAACTTTACAACATCCCCGTTTATGCATCTTGATATTGCAGGTACTGCAATGTTGAGCAAAAGTGATTACTACAGACCCAGGGGAGGTACAGGGTCGGGTGTGAGACTATTATCCGAATTTATTACTAAAATTGCTGAAGGAGCATTGAAAATTTAATTATCATGAGTAAAGATATTATAAAAGTGGGTATTACCCATGGAGATATTAACGGGATTGGGTATGAAGTAATAATTAAAACCTTAATGGATAACCGGATACTTGAATTATGCACGCCGGTTGTGTACGGATCTCCCAAGGTAGCAGCTTATCACCGAAAGGCACTTAATATCAGCAATTTTAGTTTTAATACAATTAAAGCTGTTGAAGAGGCTGTTGCAAAAAAGGCACATATAATTAACTGTTCCGATGATGATGTCAGGGTTGAACTGGGAAAATCAACATCAATGGCCGGAGAGGCGGCAACAGAGTCACTTAACTGTGCTGTCGTGGATCTGTTGGAGAAGAAGATCGATGTTCTTGTTACAGCACCTGTCAATAAGCATAATATACATTCAGATAAATTTCCTTTTCCGGGTCATACAGAATACCTTAAGTCTAAGTGCAGTGTAGATGAAGTGCTGATGTTAATGGTAAGCGAGAATATGAAAATAGGAGTTGTTACCGGTCATATTCCATTAAAGGATGTGACAGATTCTCTTAGTTCTGAACTGATCGTTTCCAAATTAAGGATAATGAACAGGTCGCTTCAGATGGATTTTGGGATTCGCAAACCAAAGATTGCAGTTCTTTCTGTTAACCCTCATGCAGGTGATCTGGGTCTGCTTGGTGAAGAGGAAGAGACCATAATAGTACCGGCTGTGAAAAGTGCAGCTGGTGATAATATTCTTGCATTTGGTCCTTTTTCACCTGATGGATTTTTTGGAGCCGGGCTATTTGCCGGTTTCGATGGTATTCTTGCAATGTACCACGACCAGGGACTGATACCGTTTAAAGCGCTTGCTTTTGATTCGGGGGTTAATTATACTGCCGGATTACCTGTTATTCGTACTTCACCTGGCCATGGCACTGCTTATGATCTTGCAGGAAAAGGTGAGGCATCTGAAAATTCATTTCGCCAGGCACTTTACCTGGCTTGCGATATTTTCAGGAATAGGGTGATGTATGATGAGATTAATAAAGATCCACTTCTGCCACATAGTGTAGATACACGTTCAGGTTCTGAAGAACTTCCGCCTGAGCAAAATGTTAACGATGATAGCTTATGATTGAATATATTGAAGGTAAAGTTGCCGGACTGACTCCTACATGTGTAATTATTGAAACGGGTGGAGTTGGCTATTTCATAAATATCTCACTCAATTCCTATTCCCTGATCGATGGTAAGGCCAGTTTTAAGATATTGATTCATGAAGTAATAAGGGAGGATACCCATCAACTTTATGGTTTTGTAACCGAGAATGAGAGAGAAGTTTTCAGGCTGCTTATATCAGTTTCGGGTGTAGGAGCTAACACTGCAAGGATGATGCTTTCATCGGTCGAACCGGCCGGAATTGAGAAAGCAATATTGGAGTCTGATGTAAACCTTCTGCAGGGAATAAAAGGGATAGGAGCTAAAACAGCCCAGCGTATAATTGTAGACCTTAAGGATAAGGTTGGTGCATCGGGTTCATACGGTGAAATATTTGATATTGCGGACAATACAATCAGGGAAGAAGCGTTTACAGCTTTAGTGATGCTTGGTTTTCCCAAAAATGCTGTCAGTAAGGTGCTTGATAAGTTATTGAGAGACGAAAAAGAGCTTACTGTGGAGCAATTGATCAAGAAAGCCTTGAAAATTTTGTAGAACTGAACGAAACTGTTTTTGAGATCGGGATTATTAAATAACAGGTTCCTGACTGTATTGTCTGTTATCCTGCTTTGTATTTTTTTAAACGGAAATATTTATGCAAAGGGTATTGTTCCCGTGCATTCATATATTCTTCAGGACACCACCAGACAGGATCCCTCACGGAATCTAAGGTATCCCTTTAAGGATTTTACAGGACATCCATGGGATATTCAACCAATATCCCCTCTCTTTCTGAGCCCCCCATCCAATATCGTTTCAAGTATTGAGTACGATCCTGAAAAAAATGAGTATATAATTTATGAAAAGATAGGAAACCTCAATTACCGGCCACCGGTTTATATGAACCCGGAGGAGTACCGTAAATACCAGTTTGAAAGATCAATGAGAAATTACTGGCAGGCAAAGATCTCAGGTGATGAGATGGGAGCAAGGGGGTTGCTGATACCACAGATACAAGTAGGAGGTGAGGCTTTCGACAAGGTTTTTGGTTCCAATACAATAAATATTATTCCACAGGGATCAGCCGAACTGATATTCGGGATGAACATATCAAGAACAGAAAATCCCACTCTGTCGGAGAAGCTGAGAACCATTCCTACATTTGATTTTCAGGAGAAGATACAAATGAATGTTACCGGTACTATCGGTGACAAGATGCAGCTGGGGATAAATTATAATACTGAAGCAATGTTTGATTTTGAGAATCGGACAAAACTAGAGTATTCAGGCAAGGAGGATGAAATAATCAAAAAGATAGAAGCCGGTGACGTAACACTTCCCCTTACAGGAACCCTTATCACAGGGAGTCATAGCCTTTTTGGGTTAAAGACGGAATTGCAGTTTGGACGCCTAACTGTTACATCTGTTCTTTCGCAACAAAAGGGAGAATCATCCACAGTTGAGGTAAAGGGTGGAGCACAGATGAGTGATTTTGAGGTTTATATTGATGAGTATGAGGCGAATAAACACTTTTTCCTTGGACAATATTTCAGAGATACATATGATGCTTCCATGCAGAACCTGCCTGTTATCAGTTCGGGGATTAATATTGAAAGAATTGAGGTTTGGGTGACAAACAAGACAAGCAACTTTGAAGAGACCAGAAATATTGTTGCTTATATGGACCTCGCTGAGAGCCAGTCTCATATCTATAACAATGTGCCTGCTTTTCAGGAGATACCAGGAAATCCACCCTATCCTCACAACCTGCTTAATGGTCTTTATGATCAGTTAATGACAACCTACATGGATGTGAGGGATGTAGATAAAGTTACTAACACTTTTGATCCGCTATATCCCGATTTTCAGATAGGCCGCGACTACGAAAAGATTGAGAATGCAAGGCGCCTTACTGAAAGAGAATTTACAGTAAATAAACAGCTTGGGTATATATCTGTTAATGTGGCTCTTAATACTGATGCGGTACTTGCTGTTGCCTTCGAATATACTCTGGGCGGACAAGTTTTTAAGGTAGGGGAATTTTCTACAGATGGCATAAGTGCTCCCGATGCTCTTATGCTTAAGTTGTTAAAAGGTACTAATCTGACACCGCGGTTACCTACATGGGATCTGATGATGAAAAATATCTATGCCCTTGGTGCCTATCAGGTTGAATCACGTGATTTTATTCTTAATGTTCTTTACCAGGATGATGAAACCGGAAATTCTATCAACTATATTCCGGAGGGTAATCTTAGCGATAAAGTGCTGCTTCAGGTACTTGGTCTGGATAACCTTAACAGTCAGCTTGACCGTGAACCTGACGGTGCTTTCGACTTTATACAGGGATTTACGATAGATGCAGCCAAGGGGCGTATGATGTTTCCTGTTGTGGAGCCGTTTGGCAGTTACCTGCGAAGCAAGTTTACCGACCAGACGATAGCCGATAAGTATGTTTTTCAGGAACTCTATGATTCAACTCAGACAAAGGCTATCCAGAGCGCTGAAAAGAATAAATTTAAAATTGCCGGTACATATTCATCATCATCCGGCTCTGAAATATATTTGAATGCATTGAATATTCCCCAGGGAGGTGTTAAAGTAACAGCAGGAGGGGTGCCACTTACAGAGAATGTGGACTATACTGTCGATTATAATGCAGGAAGAGTGAAAATAATAAACCCGGCATTGATCGAATCTCAAACTCCGATCCAGGTATCACTGGAAAGTAATCAGTTTTTTGGGTTTCAGACTAAAACACTGGTTGGAACACATCTTGATTACAGAATCTCTAATGATTTCAGTATAGGAGGTACAATACTTCACCTGAATGAAAGGCCATATACCCAGAAGGTTAGTTTTGGTGAAGAGCCTATCTCCAACACTATTCTGGGCCTGAATACATCATACAGGTCAGAGTCTCAGTTTATTACAAAGATGGTGGATGCGTTGCCTCTCATTCAAACAAAGGCACCGTCGACAGTTACATTTTTTGGTGAATTTGCCCACCTGATACCCGGTCACTCAAAGGCCATCACTAAAGCAGGTAATTCATATATAGATGATTTTGAGGCAAGTGAGATTCCTTTGGATATCAAGACATATAATGCATGGGTACTGGCCAGTGTCCCACAGGGACAGGATGCGCTCTTTCCGGAGGCGCGGTTTAATAATGACCTTGTAACCGGTTTTAACAGGTCAAAACTGGCTTGGTACGTGATCGATCCTCTCTTTTTACGAAACGGTTCAACAACACCCGATCATATTAAGAAGAATCCTGATCTTCAATCGAGCCATTATGTGAGAGAGGTATATGAGAATGAACTTTTCCCATTTAAGGAAAGCCCTTCCGGGATACCTACCAATATTGCAGTTCTGAACCTTGCATTTTACCCGTCTGAAAGGGGCCCTTACAACTATGAGACCTCACCAACGGCATATTCTGCCGGGTTAAACAGTAACGGTGACCTTAATATTCCACAGTCGAGGTGGGGGGGGATAATGCGTGAGATATTGACAAGCGATTTTGAAAGAACCAATATCCAGTATATCAAATTCTGGCTTATGGATCCGTTTGCTGAGGATGATATGCTTGGAGGAGGAGACCTCAATTTTAATCTTGGCAATATTTCAGAAGATATATTGAGAGATTCGAGGAAAAGTTTTGAGAATGGTCTGCCTGTTTCTCCTGAGCTAATAAATATTGACACTACTGTTTGGGGAAGAGTGCCGACAGTACAGGCAGTAGTTCATGCTTTTGATAATGTGCCTGACTCAAGACTCTATCAGGATGTTGGTATGGAAGGGCTGTCAAATGATGATGAGAGGAGTTTTTTCGATCAATACCTTCAGGATATATCGTCAGTTGTAACACCGGAGGCTTTGCAGGTAATCACAGATGACCCTTCAAATGATGATTTCCGTTATTTTAGGGGAACAGATTATGATAATCTGCAGACAGGAATACTTGAAAGATATAAGGGTTATAACGGGATGGAAGGGAACTCCCCGACTTCTGAAATGTCGGAAGAGTCCTACCCGACCAGCGGCTCTACACTGCCGGATATGGAAGATATTAACCGCGACAATACTCTGAGCGAGACTGAGAGTTATTACCAGTACACCGTAAGCATCAGGCCGGAGGATATGGTTGTCGGATCAAACAATATTGTTGACGAGATTGAATATACCGCTACCCTGGCCAATGGTGATAAATCAACAGTTAAATGGTACCTGTTTAAGATACCGATTCTCGATTACGAAAGGACGGTTGGAACTATCCAGGATTTTAAGTCGATAAGGTTTATCAGGATGTTCATGAATAACTTCGAGGATGATATTGTTCTGCGATTTGCCAAGCTTGATCTTGTAAGAGCAGAATGGCGGAAATATAATATTTCGTTCCTTGAGGGAGGAGAGAGGGTGACCGTTCCGGAGCCGGATGACGGGACGTTTGAAATAAGTTCGGTAAGTATAGAGGAGAATGCAGGGAAAGAGCCGGTAAACTATGTTCTGCCTCCCGGTTTCGACAGGGTTATTGACCCCGGAAATCCTGCTTTAAGGCAATTGAATGAGCAATCGATGGTGCTGCGTACCTTAGATCTTGAAGATGGCGATGCCAGGGCAGCCTTTAAGAATGTAAATATTGATATCAGACAGTTCCGAAAGCTTCGCATGGAAGTGCATGGCGAAGCTATTACAGGCGAACCTCTTTTAGATGGGGAGGTTACTGTATTTATCCGTATAGGATCAGACTATAAGGGTAATTTCTACGAATATGAACTTCCGCTTAATCTCACATCTCCCGGATATTATAGTAAGGATGATGATAGCGACAGGGCAATTGTATGGCCTGAAGAGAACAGTTTTAATATTGACCTGTCACTTTTTCAGGAAGCAAAGCAGGCAAGGAATGCCGAACTGTCCCGTTCAGGATCCACACTTGCCAGGACAGATCTCTTTATTTATCCACATGAAAACGCACGGATAACAGTTTCAGGAAATCCAAATCTCAGTAATGTAAGGGTTATAATGATAGGAGTAAGAAATCCTATCAAAACAAGGGATATTATAAACGACGATGGAAATCCGAAGTCTGCTGAAATTTGGGTGAATGAATTAAGGCTTAGTGACTTTAATGAGGATGGTGGTTGGGCCGCAAATGCCAGAATGCAGACACGACTTGCTGACCTTGGAACAATTGATGTCGTGGGGCAGACCAGCACACCAGGATTTGGCAGCCTGGATATGAAGGTCAATGAGAGGAGTAAGGAACAGGTTATGAAATACGATGTTTCTTCAAATATCGAATTGGGTCGTTTCTTCTCCGAGGAGGCAGGAGTAAGATTCCCTGTTTATTTAGGATTTTCAGAAAGAAGCATACGGCCACAGTATAACCCTCTTGATCCTGATATTCTCTTCCAGGATGCTCTTGACGTTCTGGATGGGAGGGAGCGAGACTCTCTTAAGGCAATAGCCGAAGATTATACACAGCGAAAAACAATAACTATTAGTAATGCCGGAATTACAAAGAGGAAGGAAAAATCATATCCATGGGACCTGTCAAATTTTTCGTTTAACTATACATTTAATGAGATATACCACAGCGACATAAATACGGAGATAAATATTGAGAAAAATTACAGGGGTGGGATAAATTATTATTATGATTCAAGACCTAAGAATATTACTCCCTTTAAAAAAGTTAAACTATTCAGACCACAGGTTTTCAGGGTGCTCAGGGATCTTAATTTTTACTTTATGCCAAAACACCTGGGCTTCAGAACCGATTTAAGCAGGTATTATAATGAGATAAAAACACGAAATATTAATAATCCATATATTATAATTAAACCTACCTTCAGGAAGGATTTTGAATGGACACGGTTCTATGATGTAAAGTATGATCTTACAAAGCAACTGAAATTCGACTTTACTGCCACAAATCTTTCAAGGATCGACGAACCTCTTGGTGGTGTAGACAGGGACAGGTACAGAGATGATTATGAAATATGGAAAGATTCGGTTTTGATTAACCTGCGTGATTTCGGACGAACTACTCATTACAGGCATACCATTAATGTAAATTATAACATACCGGTTAATAAGCTTCCATTGCTGAGCTGGATGAGTGCAAACCTGAGGTATGGTGCAAACTATGATTGGCTGGCCGGACCGGTTTTTCCCGATAGTATGAATATCAACCTGGGGAATATTATCAAGAATTCAAATACCGGACAACTGTCTACCAATGCGAATCTTACTAATATCTATAATAAATCAAACTTTCTTAAGAATATAGATCGCAACACGAGGCCCGGGGCTGCAAAGAACAGAAAGAAAGAGTACCGGACAGTTAACTATTTAAGAGAGAATGTTAATTTCACAGCCGGAAAGAGGAAAAATGTATATCATAATTTAAAAACTGAAAGTATAGAGGTAAATATTCGTAAGGAAGATGGAACTGAGGTGAATGGTAAGGTTGAGATATCGTCGGAGAATAAGATTGTATTTATTAGCGAGGAAGATGTAAAAGGTGCAAGGGTTGAGATCGAAGGTAAAATTGAAAGGAAAAGAAGTCCGGTTATTGTAGCAGGTGAATACTTTGTCAGAGCCATGATGGCTGTCAGGAACATTTCAGCCAACTATTCGGTTGATCAGGGACAAATACTTCCCGGATATACACCCGGAACAAAATTTGTAGGTCAGACGGATATTGATGGCATACTTGCTCCCGGATGGGGCTTTATAGTCGGATACAACGATCCTGAATTTTTTAACCGGGCTCTGACGAACGGATGGCTTACTACCGATACCCTTATAAATACATCGGCAGTGTCGAACCGCAGGGAGACTTTCTCATTGAGAAGCACACTGGAGCCTTTCCCGGGGATGCGGATAGATATTACTGCCGATCGGAGGTTTGCCCGGTCAGTTTCATCTTACTATCGTGCCGACCGATATGGCACATTCCCTGATAGTCTTAGGAACACAATGGAGAGTGGAAATTTCTCTATCACTATTATTTCCTGGGGGACTGCCTTTGAAAAAATTGATGAGACAGATAATTATGTTTCGCAGGCATTTGAAGATTTTAAAACTAATACTGTAATTATTTCCCAACGGAAAGCTGAGGAGAGACTGAAGTCAGATCCATCATATGATCCGGATATAGATCCGGAGACGGGGGACCCGATCACCGGCCCATACAAAAACGGTTACGGCATTACATCGAGTGAAGTGCTTATTCCTGCATTTATTGCAGCCTATTCAAACAGAGATCCCGACAAGGTCAGCCTTGATCTCTTCCCTTCTTATTTCAGTATGATGCCTAACTGGAGAGTTAATTTTGACGGATTGTCGCGGTTCGAACTTGTAAAGAAAGTTTTCAGATCGGTTAATATTTCTCATCAGTACAGGAGTACATATACTATAGGCGCATATACTACCAACCTTTATTATAATGAGGAGGAGGATGGTGTTAGCAGGATAAGGGATTTCAATATGAATTATATTTCGCAGCATGAATTAAATGTGGTTACAATTAACGAGCAATTCAGCCCGCTTCTGAATATTGATCTCAACTGGAATAACAGTCTTACAACCAGGGTGGAATGGAGAAAATCACGAACCGTTACCCTTAATCTTGCCAATAACCAGGTTGCCGATATAAGAAATAATGAGCTGATAATTGGTACAGGGTACAGATTTGAGGATGTTCAGATAATAGTTAAGACCGGAGGCAGACAGCGTCCGCTCGAAAGTGATCTGAATATCAGGCTTGACCTGTCAATGAGGGATAACAAAACCTTATCCAGGAAGTTGATTGAGGATGTGAACCAGCCGGTTGCGGGGCAAAGAATATACTCTATCAGATCGACCGCCGACTATGTGCTCAGTGATCGTTTTAACCTTCAGATCTTTTTTGATCATAGTGTAAATGATCCGTTTGTGGCAACAACTTATACCACGTCAAATACCAATTTTGGGTTCAGCCTGAAATTTACTCTTGTTCAATAGTGATTTTATAACATAACAGGGATATGTTATAAATTAGGGCAATTACTTTGTGTCAAATAATAAAAAAACTATTTTTGATAAATTAACTATACAAAAAACCATCTAAAATATGAATGTTCCTGAAAATTTAAAGTACACAAAAGATCACGAATGGTTGCGGGTAGAAGGTGCTTTCTGCTTTGTGGGTATTACTGATTTTGCACAGGGTGAACTTGGTGATATCGTATTTATCGAAATTGAGACTGTAGGGGAAACCCTTGACAAAGAGGAGGTATTTGGGACTATTGAAGCGGTAAAGACCGTTTCTGATTTGTTTATGCCGATAGGAGGAGAGGTGATTGAAATAAATCCGGCCCTTGAAGATAGTCCCGACCTTGTTAACAGTGATCCTTTTGGAGAGGGATGGATGATAAAGATAAAAGTCTCCGATGCCGGAGAGCTTGATGAGATGATGTCAGCAAGTGAATATTCTGATTTGACAGGATAAAAAACAGCGTCTTAGGGCGCTTTTTTTTATAGTGTCTTTTTGATCTCTATCTCCTCGAATCCTTCTATAAGGTCTCCCACTTTGATATCATTATAATTGTGGATGTTAAGACCACATTCGTAGCCTGCGGTTACCTCTTTTACATCGTCTTTAAAGCGCTTGAGTGATCCGAGATTTCCGGTATAGATCACAATGCCATCTCTTATAATCCTGATACGGGTATTCCTGTTTAGTTT
Organism: Bacteroidales bacterium; assembly: GCA_030596125.1. Lineage (GTDB taxonomy): Bacteria > Bacteroidota > Bacteroidia > Bacteroidales > VadinHA17 > JAUVKT01. Next base: position 20,275 of record JAUVKT010000025.1, read on the forward strand.
ACCTTCTTTAACATAGCATCCGGCAACTGTTCCCACCTTGGTGATCTTAAATATTTCGCGTATTTCGATGGTACCTGTAATCTCCTCTTTTATTTCCGGCGATAACATTCCTTCCATAGCAGATCTGATCTCATCAATTGCATCATAAATGATAGAGTAGAGTCTGATATCGATCTCCTCATTTTCTGCAAGTTTTCTGGCTCCGATCGATGGTCTTACCTGGAATCCTACTACAATAGCATTTGATGCTACGGCAAGCAGGATATCTGATTCGGAAATTGCTCCAACAGCTTTATGTTGAATGTTAATCTGGATCTCCTCGGTTGATAGTTTTATTAGGGAATCACTTAGTGCTTCAACTGATCCGTCAACATCGCCTTTTACGATAATATTAAGTTCCTGGAAATTGCCGATTGCAATCCTTCTGCCGATCTCATCAAGTGTGATATGTTTCTGCGTACGAAGCCCCTGTTCTCTCTGTAGCTGAGTGCGTTTATTTGCTATCTCCTTAGCTTCCCTGTCGCCACCCATCATGTTGAAGTTATCGCCTGCCTGGGGTGCTCCGTTAAGTCCCAGTATAAGTACCGGAGAAGCAGGTCCTGCCTCCTCTACCTTATGTCCGCGTTCGTTATACATAGCCTTGATATGTCCGAAGTAACTTCCTGCAAGGACTACGTCACCTATTCGTAAAGTTCCTGCCCTGATAAGAATAGTAGCTACATAACCCCGGCCCTTATCAAGTGACGATTCGACTACTGTACCTGTTGCTTTCTTATTGGGGTTAGCTTTGAGGTCGAGCATTTCAGCTTCAAGCAGTACCTTCTCGAGCAGATCATTGATATTTATACCGGCTTTTGCAGAGATTTCCTGAGACTGATACTTCCCACCCCAATCTTCAACAAGGTAGTTCATATTGGCCAGCTCCTCTTTTATCTTTTCGGGGTTGGCTGTTGGCTTATCAATTTTATTTATTGCAAAAATAATTGGTACGCCGGCTGCTGAGGCGTGGTTAATTGCTTCGATAGTTTGTGGCATCACACCATCATCTGCAGCAATAACAATAATTGCAATGTCTGTTACCTGGGCACCCCGTGCGCGCATAGCTGTAAAAGCTTCATGCCCCGGAGTATCAAGGAAGGTAATCTGTTTTCCATTATCCAGTTTAACCCCATATGCCCCGATATGCTGAGTAATACCTCCTGCCTCCCCGGCAATTACGTTAGCACTTCTGATGAAATCAAGAAGCTTGGTTTTTCCATGGTCGACATGTCCCATTACAGTAACAATAGGGGGCCTGTTTATGAGACTCTCCTCGGAGTCTTCCTCCTCTTTTACTGCATCGATCAGTTCAGCACTTATAAATTCAACTTCATAATCAAATTCCTCTGCTACAAGAGACATTGTCTCTGCATCCAGCCTCTGGTTAATTGAAACAAAAAGTCCAAGATTCATGCAGGCAGATATAATATCGGTAACAGGAGTATTCATCATTGTCGCCAGCTCATTTACTGATACAAATTCGGTAACTTTAAGAATATTCTTTTCAAGTTCCTGCTTTTCAATCTCCTCTTTTACTTTTTGACTTACTGCCTCTCTTTTTTCGCGGCGGTATTTTGATCCTTTCGATTTTCCCTTAGTTGTTAACCGTGCAAGAGTCTCCTTAATCTGCTTCTGTACATCCTCTTCATTAATCACAGGCCTGACAGCAACTTTTCTCCTTTTTTTCGCATCTTTTTGTTTTCCGTCAGTTGATGGTTTAAGTGAAACTTTTTCTTTATCCTTTCTGATCCGTTTACGTCTCTTTTTTGAGGCCTCTCTTTCACGTTCGGTATTAACTTTCTCTTTTTTCTGGGGTTGAGCTTTCTTCTTCTCAATAACAGGAAGATCTATTTTTCCAACTACGGTTGGACCCGATAATTTTTTTATTTTAGTCTTAATAAATGATTTTGTCTCTTCATCCTTCAATTCCTGGTCCCCGGATTCTGAAGCTGTGGTCTCAGCTTCTTCTTTAACCATCTTTTCTTCCGGCTCCTTCTCCTGAACCTCCTTGTCTTTACTTTTTGGACTGGAAGCAGTTTTAACCTCAATCTTAGTTTTAGTCTCAGTCTCAGTCTCAGTCTTATCAGGCTGAGGTTCCTCTTCAGTTAGTTCAACTTTTTCTTTAACCTTTTTTTCTGGTTTGTCTGCCTTCTTTTCCTTTGGTGTTGCTTTCTTTTTTGACTTATCAATTGTATCAAGATCGATCTTTCCTACAACATTTACACCTACTTCCTTTACGGGTTTTTTTTCTTTTTCTGTTTGAGTTTCAACAGGTGGCTTTTCTACAGGCTTTTCCTTCTTAACGCTTTTTTCAACAGGGATTTCGACCTTCTCTGTTATGGGTTCTTCCTCAACAACATCATTAATTACCTCACCTGATTCTTCGTCAAGAGATACTGTCTCCTTCCTTCTGCTGAATTCGCTAAGGGTAAGCTTTTCGGACTCTTTTTTTACACTAATATCGGAGCTGTATTCCTTTTGTAGCAATTCGTAAGCATCTGCAGGTATTTTGGAATTAGGATTAGAGTCAACCTCAAACCCCTTCTTCATAAGGAATTCCACAATAGTAGATATCCCCACGTTAAATTCACGGGCGGCTTTACTTAGTCTTGTAGCCATTGGTCCCTCAGTCATAGATCTCTATCTTTAATAATAAAATACTTTATTCGAATTCGGTTTTTAAGACTTTAATAACTTCGTTTATGGTCTCTTCCTCCAGATCAGTTCTCTTAACCAGATCTGTCACTGAAATCTGAAGTACCGATTTGGCTGTGTCACAACCGATAGTCTTGAATTCGTCAATAATCCATCCTTCAATTTCGTCAGAAAATTCTTCGAGATTTACATCTTCGTCATCTTCTCCTTCCTGATCTCTGTATACATCAATTTCAAAGCCGGTAAGCTGGCTTGCAAGTTTAATATTCAGACCGCTTTTCCCGATTGCCAGCGAAACTTCACTCGGTTTAAGATATATCTCAGCCCTTTTTTCTTCTTCAAGGATCTTGATTGTTGAAATTTTCGCCGGGCTTAACGACCTCGACAGGAATAACTGCAGATTGGTTGTGTAATTTATGACATCAATATTTTCATTTCTCAGTTCCCTTACTATGCCATGGATCCTTGACCCTTTCATCCCAACACATGCTCCTACAGGGTCGATTCTCTCGTCGTATGACTCAACAGCAACTTTGGCTCTTTCGCCGGGTACCCTGACAATCTTTTTGATAGTTATAAGTCCGTCAAAAATTTCCGGAACTTCGAGCTCGAACAATCTTTCGAGGAAGACAGGTGAACTGCGTGAAAGAATAATATACGGTGTATTATTCCGCATCTCCACCATTATCACAACAGCCCTGATGGTATCTCCTTTGCGAAAATGGTCTGACGGGATCTGCTCAATCTTAGGGATGATCAGTTCGTTTCCGTCATCATCGAGAATAAGAATTTCCCGCTTCCATACCTGGTAAACCTCTCCTGTAACAACTTCGCCAATGCGATCCTTGTATTTAAGGTATACATTGTTTTTTTCAAGATCCAGTATCCTGGTTGTAAGATGTTGCCTTAATGCAAGTATAGCTCTACGGCCAAAGTCGTGAAGTTTAACCTCGTCAGACACCTCTTCGCCTACTTCATAGTCATCATCTATTTTTTTGGCCTCCTTCAAAGATATCTGCGTATTCGGGTCTTCCAGATCTTTGTCTTTAACAACCTCCCGGTTTCTCCAAATCTCAAAGTCTCCTTTATCAATATTGACAATTATATCGAAGTTTTCATCTGATCCGTATTTCCTTGCCAGAAGACTTCTGAAAACATCTTCAAGAACACTCATCATAGTGGCCCTGTCAATATTTTTCAACTCTTTAAATTCAGAGAATGTATCAATTAAGTTTACATTTTCCATCTCACTTCAAAATCTTTATTGTTTGAACGTTATTACTACTTTTACAGACCTGACATCATTAAAACAAAAAGGGACAGATACTTCCTGTTTTCTTTTCCCTCTCTCTCTCTTATTGCATTTCAGATCGAATCCTTCATCAGTGAGTGATGCCAGGATCCCTTTATATTTTTTACCTTCATTATCAATTACTGAGACTCTCTTCCCGATGTTCATCTCATATTGTTCCCTTACTAAAAACGGCATATCCAGTCCGGAAGACGAAACCTGTAATTCAAAATCTTCCTCCTCGCGGTCGAGACTGCTTTCGAGATAACGACTGATCATCACGCAGTCATCAATGGTTATCCCATCTCTCTTGTTCGCAAGAACAGATATTTTATTCGTTGAGGAGACTTTAACATCAACAAGGAATATATCTTTATCACTGATATATTCCTTAATCAATTTCTCTACTCTGTTCTTTTCGATCATGCCGGTTTGATATAATAAAATAGGGGACTTTTGTCCCCTAAGAAGTCAACCACCCCTCAACCGGATGCAAAATTACAATAAAATCTTTAATTAGCAAAACAATAGGATTGGGAGAAGAGGATACAGGCGAACGACAAACGACTAATGGCGAAAGGCGAAGAGGAGAAAACGGAGAAGAAGCTATCGATAAAAATAGTGGACTGTTGTTATTTTGAAACATTTGACATCTGACATCTGACATTTGACATAATACGGAGAGGAGAGAAGAATGCGTGAATGTGTGAATGGAAGAGGAAACGGAGAAGAAAGCTATCAATAAAAATAGTGGACTGTTGTTATTTTGAAACATTTGACATCTGACATCTGACATTTGACATAATACGGAGAGGGGAAGACATTTGACATTTGACATCTGACATTTGACATTTGACATCTGACATTTGACATAAAACGGAGTGGGAGAAGGTGATCCCTGAGTCAGCTGCCTACTCGATTGGGCAATCGTTTTTTTATTTTTCCTCTTTAGGCGTATTTATTTTTTGATAAACCGAGACAAACCAAAAGATTCCAAAACTGCATAGTAAAAGTCCCAAACCTGTAAAAAATATACCTATTGTAGCTAAATGTTCCATTTTGTTATTATTTGATTAATATGATGATTATAAATGTTGAGACACAATGCATTGCGTCTGTACGTCAAAATGCTTGTTTGCCACTTTCATGTTTTGTTCTGGCATGTGTTCGCGACGTTAAGATACGAGTTTCGGGCGACAGATAAAACGTTTATCAGTAATTTGGCTTGTTGTGCCTATGTTGATTCTTAAGTATGCTTGGAAATTTCATATACTGCAAACGTGGAATTTTTATTGAATTACCTGGATAATATGCTTATTTTTGATTTTTATGCCGCTATTGGCAGTAGAATATATATATTGAATAATAAAACATGTACATTAAATGCATCTTTTTTTGATCTGTAGTTGATTAAAGATCAAGAGTATAACCAATTAAATGCACGTCAAAAAGAAAAGAAAGGAGAAAAAGTTATGAAAAAACATGTTACTTTGACTTTGATACTTATTATACCCTGCCTGGTTTCCTTTGGGCAGAAAAGCTTGTTTCAAGCGGTAATTGAGAGCAACGAGGCGTCCGTTAAATTACTGTTGGCGGAAGGAGCCGAGGTCGATGCGCGCGACGAAATCGGCAAAACACCCCTGATAATTGCGGCCGACAAGGGGTATTTTCCCATTGTTCAGCTGCTGATCCAAAATGGTGCTGACATCAACGCCCAACATAACTTGCACTGGACCGCGCTAATGTTCGCCGCGGGAAAGGATCACTTCGCCATTGTCAAACTTCTGGTTGAAAACGGAGCCAACATGAACTTCGTCAGCAAATCCGATTACACCGCCCTCATTCTTGCAAGTGCGGCCGGTTATGGCGAGATTGTTGATCTGCTGCTGGAAAACGGGGCCGATACGAGCCCGAAGAAGAACGACCTTACGGCACAACAATGGGCTGAAAAACTGGATCAACACAATGTATTGAAGGTCTTCGAAAAATATTCTCGAAAACCATGATTGAAACATATGAATAAAAGGGGACAGAACCATCTCATCCTAGCAGTAAAAGCTTTATCCATGACAACCTCCTATGGTGCGATGAGTTCCATTCTGTAATTATGGATACGGTTGGTGGGGAAATCTTTGATGATGAAATATAACAAGCCGCTACAGAGGACAGTGAAGCGTGTCACGCTCGTTGCAAAAGAAAGCAAATGTCGCGCTACGCTCCCTGCCGCTGAGTTTTACCGTTATACGACTTGATAGCAACGCATCCGGAGAAGAATACGTACGCGCGAATTCAGGTAAAAAGCAGATGGCGCACCGGTCAGTTCCACCGTTATCTATAAAAATGAATAGGCCAAAACTAAATAAAAAAATATCGATCACTGATTTTAAAAATTGGTACTGGTATAAAAAAGAACTTGTTGAATTCTGCAAACAAAATAAATTGAAAACTACGGGCAGAAAACCTGAATTAACCGAACGCATTTCATATTTTTTGCAAAATGGTTGCCCCCCAAAGACAAACAACCTAAAAAGCCCAACCAAGAAAAAGGCTATTCAAGCTCTTCCTCGCTCTATCGATGAACCTATTCCTGAAAATTACACAAGTTCTGAATTATATAGAGCTTATTTTAAATCATTAATAGGCGATCATTTTCATTTTTCTGCCTATATGATGAAATACATTAAAAATAACCCAGGCATTACATTCAGGCAATATAGAAATGAATGGCAAGCCGAGCATGAAAGAAGAAAAGATAAAAATTATAAACCTGATATAATGAAGTCATGTGAATACAATCAATATATACGTGACTTTTTCTTAAACAATAAAGATCGGTCATTAAAAGATGCTATTAAATGTTGGAAACACATAAAATCTTTGCCAGGTAATAATAAATATTCAGGCTAGTTGCCTCTTTGATTAATTCTTCAGGTTTTTCTAATTAATATCACAAATAAAAAAAGCCTATCAATTATGATAGGCTTTTACAACAAAAAAAAGTTGAAAAGTAATCGATTAAACTATTTTGACATTTATTGCGTTCAATCCTTTTGGACCTTCTTCTACATCGTAGTTTACTTTGTCACCTTCAGTTATCTCATCAGTTAATCCATTTTGATGCACAAATACATCTTTACCACCATCATCAGGTGTAATGAATCCAAACCCTTTAGAGTTGTTAAAAAACTTTACTGTTCCGTTACTCATAATTAATAATTTTAAATATAATGCAAATATAGGGTTTTATTATGATTGTGCATAATGGCAGTCTGTCTAAAACCGCCGGATATTTTCAATTTTGATCTAATATAAGGCATAATGTGACTTTCCGGAAATAAAAGTACTATTTATTCTTACACAAATTGAGTGGCGTAAATTGACCAATTTGAGCTCTAATTGTGTGATTATTGCAAGAAAATCAGCTACTACCTGTTCCAGGTACCAGGTTGAGACGCAATGCATTGCGTCTGTACGTCAAAATGCTTGTTTGCCACTTTCATGTTCTGGCACGTGTTCGCGATGTTAAGATACGAGTTTCGGGCGACAGATAAAGCGTTCATCAGCAATTTGGTTTTGGGTTGTTGTGTTTTCGTGCCTTTATCTTGCTGTTAATTGTAATGATAAATCAAGGGCATTAGCAATAAGAACGAGATTTGATATTCGAATATCCACCCCATTTTCGATTCGTGAGATGTACGGTCGTTTCTTTCCTACTAGTTCTGCCAATTCACCCTGACTCATTTTTAACTCTTTTCTACGACTTTTAATGATTTCACCAAAATAGTAGGAAAAGGCTTCATCTCTAAACTTCTCACGGGATTCCGTACCCCGTTTCCCATAACGCTTTTCAATAAGCTCTTTTGCCTTGTATGACTTTCCCATAGCTCTAGTTTTACTTTATATAATCTTCTAATAAATTATCAGCTTTGCCAATTGCTCTCTTATAGTCCTTTGTCGATTTTTTAATAAATCCGTTTAGGCAAATTGCTTTTGTACATTCAGCAAAGTTTAAGTGATCAATAGCAAAAATGATAACTCTGTATTCATTCCCGGCTTTAATTCTAAGTTCATAGAATTGAGTGTCTTGAAGTTTCTTAACAAAATTGGTATTTACAATCTTGATTTCACTAATCACCTCAATTAGTTGAAAGAATTTATTTATTACTCTTTCGTCCAGGTGTTCGATAAATTCTAAACACTCTTCGGAGATCACTATTTCTCTCATGATACAAATGTAACGAATAAGTTACATATATACAAATTGTTTCTTTCTTCTAATACTTATTGAAAGTTTCAGATTTTGGTTTGGCATGAAAATCGTTAATATATTTTTCATTATTTCCTGATAAATATTTCAGCTATTTATTTTATTCTGCCATAACACCGCGCTAAACGAAGTTCAGTACTGAAAGCGATTCCACGGAGGTTGATCGGCTGCATTTCCTGGTTAACTGTCCTTTTTATCGCCAGGTTTCCTGTAGCAGGTGGGTTAAGATGGGTTTCATACGCATCATTACGGACGCCCACAAGGGACGTCCCTACGTTTATCTGTTCCGATGATGCCTGTCAGGATTATATCCCATTCATCAATATCCTTGAATAGTTAATACTTAAAAATCTAAAATAAAAACCAGAAAAAGTGATGTATTTTGCTTATATTCAAAGTGTTGAAACAAAAAACAATAGCAAAAAAACATCACTTTCAAGATGAAAATTACGAAGAAAACATTGAAAAACCAATCGAGAGTTGTTAAGTCCTCATTTACAGGTAGTAACA
>JAUVKT010000121.1 GCA_030596125.1 Bacteroidales bacterium
CCTCCGGCTGGAGTTGAAGTGGAAACAACCAATAGTCCAAATGTATTTTTTACAACGGAGTGCACTTTCATATCCTTCCTGCCTCGATTTCAAGAACGATCCTTTCGATCAGATAATCATCGCCTGAAGAATCATATCTGGCCTTCAGGTTTGTTCCGAATATCCTGGCTATCCCCTGCCAGAACACAGCAGAGACAGATCCTCTGTACACTTTGATTAGTTCATATGATGTATTCTGAGTCTCACGGTCAATCAGCTTAATAAGGATGCGTCCCTGTGTAATGGTCATTTTTCTCATATCATCTTCATACTCATCAAAAACACCTTTTTCATAATCCTTCAGGTATCTCCTTCTTTCCCTGTCGTCAGGCATGTTCTGAAGTATATCATTTACTTCACCCAGACTTTCACGAACTATAATAATAAAAGGATATACTTTTTTGACATTATAAACCAGTCGCCGATATTTCCACCATTGAAACCTCTCTTTCAAACTCATCTTCCTGACCACGTAAACTTCATCAAGAACAATTTCGGGCATCGTCTCCCCTTCTCTGGTCACATTCTCAAGAAAATAGAACCTGTCAGGCAAAGAGTCAGTCTCAGTACGGGTCGTATCCTGACCACCTGCGGTGACAGAAAACATGATCGAAAGCAGTATTAATAAAGCGTGTCTCATATGACTTGATTCTGTAAAAATAGTCAATTTTACAGTCTGATCTTGCTATTGCAATCTATGATTTATATTTTTGCAATATGCATCTTACCGCTAAAGATATTAAAGGGAATCCCCGGTATAAACATCTGAAGACCCTATCTTATAACGATATAGTACCGTTTGTATTTGAATACATCAAAAAACATACCTTTCCTGTTCTTATGGCAATATTTCTTACCTGTTGTACGGTGGCATGGATGATAACAGCAAGGTTTTCGCTTGCAGGAGTTTATCCTCTTTATACTATCATTATTCATACTATTACCGGATTTATCGTTATTCCGCTTCTGTTGATTATCCCTCATGAACTATTACATATTGTTCCATACTATTTCTCCGGGGCACGGCAGATAAGGATCGGAGCTGAGTGGAAACGCTGGTATTTTTATGTTACCGCTCATAATCATCCTGTGGGGCACAGATCGTTTATAATAATTGCCATAACCCCTTTCATCGTTATCACTTCTCTCCTTGTATTTCTATCGTCTGTTTCAGATCCGTTATGGCAATGGACACTTGCGGCTTCACTTTTTGTTCACACTACCATGTGTGCCGGAGATCTGGCATTAATTAACTTTTTTTTTATCCACAGAAAGTCATATCCTGTTACCTGGGATGATGCAGACAAAAAAGAGGCATATATATATATTAAAACATAGTTCCTAAAACCGGCCGTCTAACACCTGGTTTTTATAAGGTTGTGAGTGAAATTATTCTATATTTACAGCTTTGTAAAAATCGCATATCTTGATATGAGTAATCTTAAACAAGTACTTAAAAAGTTTCCACGAGTATTTTGGGTATCGAATCTAATGGAACTGTTTGAAAGATGGGCGTGGTACGGTTTATATAATTCCCTTGCCCTGTATCTTACTCTTTCAAAGGAATCAGGAGCCCTTGGCTTCACCCAGGTCCAGAAAGGAACAATAATGGGTACAGGCACCATGTTACTCTATTTTTTACCACTTATTACCGGTGCCATAGCCGATCGTATCGGATATAAGAAAGTACTTATTCTCTCCTTTACCATGTATATAGGAGGTTATATTATGCTTGGCAGCTTTGAGACATATCCTCTTGTCTTCGCTTCGTATCTCTTCCTTGCAACAGCCGGAGCTCTTTTTAAACCGATAATATCAGGCATGATCGCAAAAACAACTGATAAAGAGACTTCATCCGTTGGTTTTGGCATCTTCTATATGATGATTAACATAGGAGGTTTTATCGGTCCGTTTATTGCAGGTTTTGTTTATAAGATCAGTTGGAATTATGTTTTTGCCCTGTCGGTTGTAACGATAGCCGTTAACTATATATTTGTCTTCTTTTTCTTTAAAGAACCTAACAGAGAACCATCCGACAATTCATTCTTACAGCATGTTGGGGAAGCATTCAGAAATATTTACCATACCCTTGCCAACTGGAAATATGTGATCTTCCTGTTGATAATGAGTCTGTTCTGGACAGCCTTTAATCAGCTGTATTATACATTTCCGGTTTTTCTTGATCAGTGGGTCGATCTGGATAAGATCTCTGCACTCTTTGGATTGGCTCCGGGGAAGATAACTGCTATCACAGTTCTTAGTATGGATGCATTCTACATCATTGTTTTGATGCTTTATATCTCATCAATCAGTATGAAGTTCAAACCTCTTACTTCAATGATTACCGGTATAATAATCCTTGGGGTGGGACTTATTCTTATGTTCCTTACCAGAAGTCCATGGATTGTTCTCTTTGGAGTACTTGTTTTCGCCGTTGGTGAAATGGCCTCTTCACCCAAATACACAGAGTATATTGGACGGATCGCTCCACCCGATAAAAAAGCTCTTTACATGGGAACCTCTTTTCTGCCTATAGCTATAGGGCACTTCCTTACAGGATGGATATCAGGTCGGCCATTTGAAGTGGTTGCAGATAAGTTTTACCTTTTGCAGAAAGCGGTTGCAGAAAATGGCTTTACAATACCTGATATTTCCGATACCTTTACTCAAACTGAGTATTATCAAAAAGCCGAACAGGTTTTTGGAATGAACACAATAGAGCTTACCAATCATCTTTGGACAACATACAGCCCAAACCAGGTAATGTATCAGTATGCCGGACTGGCATTCTCAGCAGCCCTGTTACTATTCCTGTACGATAAATATATTCTTAAATCAAAAACATATTAAATCATTAAACCGGATCAGATAAAGAAGAGAGTTGCAGGTTCCAACCCCGAAGGGGTGACATTATTAGAGGGGTGACATTATTGTTGTCTGCGAAAGACAATTCTGAGTTTGACCGAATCAACAACAGCTAAACCATTCCTTGTTGCAGGAATCCATACGGGACCCTCATTTATCAATCGTATTGCTTCATTTGAAAACAGGTCACCAGGACTTTTAACTATTTCAATGTTCGTGATCACACTGTCAATACCAACCTGGAATTTAAGCCTGACTACCTCCCTGCCGGATTCATTCCATGATTCAGGAAACAGCTGATGTTCTTTAATATATTCTTTAAAGACCCTCAACCCTCCCACGGGAACCGGAGCGATGTAACCGACAACCTCACCTTCTTCAACTTCAGGGACTTCCCTCTCATAATCATCTTCTTCCATAGCAACCTCTCCGGGGAATAACAATTCAGGCTCCTCTACTACTACAGCCCTTTTCATTGATTTACTTACCTGTACAGGAGTAGTTACAATCGCCTCATCCGCTACCTCATCTACAGAAATAATATTCACTCCGCCAATGGTCTCTTTCTTCTTAACACCATCCGGATCGTAAAACTTATCAGAGATTTTATCGGTGTATATCTCTTCCTCTACAGCCTTTACAGCCTCTAAAGCCTCTACAGGCATCTTATCAAAGGTTTCTTCTCTTTCAGTAATATCTGTTTGTGGTTTAACTATCTCGATAATTTCAGATTCTTGCTCAGCTTTTTCAATAATCTCTGATATCATCCGGGGTGGCTTTCTCATCTCCCTAACCAGGAACAGGGAAGATACTCCCACCAATACCACAGCAACAGCTGCAATTCTGAGAATCTTCGACAATCCAACCGGTCTGATAATCTTTGATAATCGCTTCCGGATGGCACCCATATCCTTTGCAATCTCTTCAGATGATAATGATTGAAGACCCTCAAGAGCATCAGATTCAAAAGGGTCCTTTTGCAGTTGTCTTTCGTAGTCATACCTCTCCCCCTCCGTCATTTTCCTGTTTCTATAACGGAAAAGGTTTGAGTTTTTAAAATCTCTGTCTTTATCATTCCTCTTCATAACTCTCTTCTAAACAGATTTTCAAATTTCTTTTTGCATTCTGAAGATGAGTTTTTACCTTTTTCTCATCCATCCGTAATTTACCTGCAATCTCCCTGTAACATCTTTTTTCAAAATAAAAAAGGCGGATACATTGCATCTGTTCATCCTTTAGTCTTTCTATACAATCCTCCAGCGCCTGATCATCTATGCCGGATTCTTTATCTATAGGATGCAGTTCGTAGCTGTTTTCCATAAATTCAATCTCCTCATCATACATTCTCCTGATCTTATCCCTCTCGGTTTTATCAGACCGCAGTTTCATCAGGCACCAGTTTTTAGTCATAACATATAGCCACGATCTGAAATTCTCAACCTTATGTTTTCCTGTTTCAACAATAAGCTTCTCGAATATTCCGATAACCGCATCCTGAGATTCATCACGATCTTTAAGGTACTTAAGAGATACTCCATAAACCAGGTGCATATACTCTGAGTATAAAGCCCCGAGTATCTCAAGGTCCCCTGATTTCAAATATCTGTCCAACATTTTCAGGTCAGACTCATTCCTATCACTCTTTCCCTCAATCCTTAAGGTCATGAATATCTATAACTTATAGTTGCCTGTCAAAAAATAAAGATAACATAATCGAAAATAAATAAAAAAGTTTTATGGAATTCCAGGATCTGACGCATCCTGATAATAGAAATCAATAAAATCAGAAATTATGAAAACTAAATTATCAATTATTTTAATAGCGATAGTTTCAACCACATTGCTGTTTGGAACCGGATCGCGAGAAATCACCGGGGTCGTTACTGACGATCATCTGTCACCCCTCCCGGGAGTCTCAGTTACCATTAAAGGTAAAAAAACAGGCACATTAACCGGTATTAATGGATCTTACTCTATTACGGTAGCCGATAAGGATCACATTCTTGAATTCAGATTCATCGGTATGCAGACAGTCGAAGAGAAAATAGGTAACAGAAAAGTCATTAATATTCAGATGATACCTGAAAAGATTGAACTCCATGAAGAGATGAGTATGGCATATTCTGAGGATGAAGTACTATCTCCGGCCATGCATGGAGTAAGAAGACCACACCGGGCAAGGAAATCATTTGCAGCAGGTGGATTAGCAAGTTATCAGACTACATCCGACAGCTGGTATAACAATAACTTTAATACCGAAGGGTACTCAACAATCCATGAGAACGGATTTAAGAGTGTAAAGAATAATCCACTCTCAACATTCTCAATTGATGTGGACAGGGCATCCTATTCCAACGTAAGGAGGTTTATCAACCAGGGTAATCGTCCGCCTGTTGATGCGGTGCGCATAGAAGAGCTGGTAAACTATTTTCATTATGATTATCCTGAACCAGAAGGCCGTCATCCTTTTTCAGTGTATACCGAGGCAGCTGTATGTCCATGGAACAGCGATCACTACCTGCTTCATATTGGGCTAAAGGGAAAAAGTATCGATAAAACTGAATTACCTCCTTCAAACCTGGTATTCCTGCTTGATGTATCAGGATCAATGGATAGCCCGAATAAGTTACCACTTTTAAAGTCGGCATTCAGGATGCTTGTAAATGAGTTGAGACCACAAGACAGGGTTGCCATAGTGGTATATGCCGGAGCAGCCGGACTGGTACTTGAGTCAACTCCCGGCAACAAGAAAGATAAGATACTGAGTGCTATTGAACGACTGAATGCAGGCGGATCAACAGCCGGAGGCGCAGGATTGCAGCTAGCTTATAAGGTAGCCGGTGAAAATTTTATCGATGACGGGAATAACCGGATAATACTTGCAACAGATGGGGACTTCAATATTGGTGCATCAAGCAATGCTGAGATGGAGAGACTAATTGAAAAAAGACGTGACGAGGGTGTATTTATGACAGTCCTTGGATTTGGCATGGGTAATTACAAGGATGATAAGATGGAGATAATTGCCGATAAGGGAAATGGGAACTATGCATATATAGATAATATCCAGGAAGCCCGTAAAGTTCTTGTAAGCGAATTTGGCGGTACACTCTTTACAATTGCAAAAGATGTTAAATTCCAGATTGAGTTTAATCCTGCACAGGTTAAATCTTACAGGCTTATAGGTTATGAAAACAGGCTCCTGAACGATGAGGATTTTAATGATGACAAAAAAGATGCGGGCGAAATGGGAGCAGG
>JAUVKT010000005.1 GCA_030596125.1 Bacteroidales bacterium
CCTCGCAAGCAATGATGATTTACCAATTCCTCATAAGATGGAAAATTTCGATTCCCATGCAAGATATTCAATATTGAAATTCACAAAAAATTCTATTAAAATTGAACAAATAGCTATTTCTTATGATTATGAAAAAGCAGCAAGAATGGCAGAAAATAATAAGAGAAATGATTGGGCTAAATGGATAAGAACCGGAAGGGTATAAAAATGAAATTTCAAAAAGTCATAATTTATTATTTTTCAGTAACTGGAAATGCAAAAAATGCTGCATTATGGATAGCTGATGAAGTAAAAAGAAAGGGAATGGATTTTGAAATTATTAATATCGCTAAAATTAATAATCAAGAAATTCCAAAACCAGCAGCTTATACATTAATTGGATTTTGTTCTCCTACTCACGGATTTCATTTTCCGGAGATAATGCGAAAATTTATTTATAGTTTTCCTAAAACAAATAATTGTAGTGCTTTTATTGCAAATACCCGTGCCGGTTTAAGAATTGGTAAAATGTTTTTACCAGGACTGAGTGGGGTTTTGCATTATTGGTCTTCTTTGATACTCATTAAAAAAGGGTTTAAAATAGCTGGATTACGACCAGTTGATTTACCTTCAAATTGGTTGTTATTGCATCCTGCACTCAGGAAAACAGGTATTGACCTAATATTCAGACATACTGAGCCAAAGGTAAGGCAGTTTGCAAAAAACATCCTAGATGGGAAAAAGGATTACAGGGCATTATACGATATTATACAAGACACCTTGATTTCACCAATAGCAATTGGATATATGTATGTAGGAAGATATTTGTTTGCTAAGTCATTTATTTCCTCTTCGGATTGTGACAACTGTGGTATATGCAAGAAAACTTGTCCGGTAAACGCTATAAAACAAGTTAATGGTCGCATGTTTTGGACTTATAAGTGCGAAAGTTGTATGCGATGTATGAATAACTGCCCGCAAAAAGCAATTGAAACTGCACATGGATTTATCCTTGTATTTGTATTTTTACTGGTAGCCTTACTTAGATATGGTTTAAAACAATTGCTAGCTATTGAGCCTTTTAAAGATTTGTATTGGCTTCAAACTGGAGCAATAGAATTTTTAATTTCTTCAATAATATTTATTCCTTTTTTGATTTTGGCTTATCGAATTATGCATTGGCTCTTGCGGTTTAGAATATTTGAAAGGTTTATTGTATATACATCTCTCTCAAAATATAAATTTTGGGGCAGATATAAGGCACCTAAAAATAAATTGACTTAATCATGCACGCTGGTTTTTGTTACTCGAAATGAGATTTAATTATTTAAATATTATAATTCTGGTATTGTTCCTGTATACAATTTCATTCACAAATCTCTATTCACAGGAACCGGATAGTAATTCAAGACCAAAAGTAGGACTTGTACTCTCAGGAGGCGGTGCAAAAGGAATGGCCCATGTCGGTGTTTTGAAAGTGCTGGAGGAAGTGGGGATGCCTATTGATTATATCGGAGGCACAAGCATGGGAAGTATTGTTGGTGGATTATATGCTGCTGGTTATACAGCCAGGGACCTGGACAGTATTGTTCATTCTATAGATTGGAACTTCATATTATCTGATGAAATTCCAAGGCAATACTTATCAATTACCGAAAAGCAAGATAATGACAGGTTCCTGTTATCTTTTCCTATTAATAAAAAGGGAGTTGAATTACCTGAAGGAATCATAAGAGGACAACACATTGAAAATGAATTTGCTAAATTATGTACTCCGGTTTATGGCATTAGAGACTTCAGCAAATTACCTATCCCTTTTATTTGTGTTGCTGTTGATATAGAAACCGGTGAAAAGGTTGTTTTCAGAAAAGGGAACCTGTCCGATGCTATCCGAGCCAGTATGTCCATTCCATCTGTTTTTTTTCCGATGGAAATTGACGGGCGAAAATATGTGGATGGAGGTATAATAGATAATTTCCCGGTTGCTGACGTAATTGAAATGGGTGCAGATATTATTATTGGAGTAGATGTGGGTTTTGGTTCTCAAGCTAAGAAAGAGTTCAATTTCTTGACTGTAATGGAAGATGTCATATTTATCTACTCAAGTAAAATAATGAAAGAGAGTAAAAAGTCCGTTGACATTTTTATCCAACCTGATTTAAAAGGCTACGGTACATCAAGTTTCACGGCCGGAGATTCCCTGATGAGGTATGGGGAAGAAGCAGCAAGAAAATTATACCCTCAATTAAAATCACTGGCAGATTCTCTGAATGGATTAAGCAGAGTTAAGTTCACCAGGAAACCTCAGCCAATAGTTGATTCTGTTTTCATAAAGTCTATTCAAATTGAGGGACTTGCTCACCACTCAGAAAGATTTGCAACAGTTAACATACCATTTTCTGTTCTTGAGTGGGTTACTCCCGAAAAAATTCAGGAAGCGGTTGAATACATGTACGCATCCGCCTATTTCGATAAAGTCACCTCTGAACTTATTGAAGAGGAGGATGGAAGCAGGTTGATCATACACTTCAAGGAAAAAGTGTGTGGACTATTGCGTTTAGGATTATATTATGACTTTGATTACAAGGCTGCTTTATTTCTTAATTCAACATTTTATAACTGGCTGATTAATGATACAAAGTTGTCTCTTACATTAGGCCTGGGAAGAAGTCCAACTTTTGATATTCTCTATTTCATCGATAAGGGACCGATACCGGCGCCCGGTATTGAATTTTCCAGCAACTGGGAAAGCGTACCCCTCATTTCAGATTCATCCAGAAAAGAAATTGCCACTTTTAATTGCTCTGTTACAAATGCGAAGCTGTTTCTGCAGTCAAATTTTTCAAATACCCTTGCATTTCGGGTTGGAGGGGAATGGACCCACGCTGCTATTAAGCCAGATGTTTCATTGATTGAATTTGGGAATCTTTCTGATAATTTTTGGGGGGTGTTTTCATCTCTTTATGCTGACACTTATGATCATCCAAATTTTCCCAAAAAAGGCCAACAAGCTCTGGTTGAAGCTAAGTTTATAGCAAACATTAACCTTAAACCTATATCATATTTTAGATTAGAATATCGGTTTGCTCAAAAGTTGTCAAAAAAAATCACTCTTATTCCTTCAGTTTATGGAGGCATTACGGCAGGTGATTCAATACCTATTCAATATAGTTTTCCTTTGGGTGGCCTTACCGAAATAGATAGATTTGGACATATGCCATTTATAGGGTATAAGTATTTTGAGACGGGAAATAATAATGTCATTTTTGGCAGGCTTGATTTGCAATTTCAAATTCGAAAAAACATGTATCTTATTTTGATGGGCAATGTAGGTTACCAGGATGAAAATTTGAAAAGCCTTCTTACTCCCGCCGGACTTATATCCGGGTTTGGTTTAACCTATGGACTCGATACCCCTGTTGGACCGCTAAAAGTTTCTGTAATGAGATCGGGTGAGTATAAAGATCTCCTGGGCTATATCCAGTTGGGATACTGGTTTTGATTAGAAGAAACATCAGCATTGACGAATACAAAGAGATTCTGAAATCCGCTGATCTGCTTCCGAGCAGAATGATTTTGAAAGACAATGGAAACATTTGTTATATTAAAAGAGTTAGTGCAAGATCCGGATTATACAGATCGTAGAAAAAAGTATCTGAATAGCCTTGATCTTAGTGTTATAGATAAGCCAATCCGAAAGATAATTGAGTGTTTTGGTAAGCGAGAGATATGTTTTTTGAGGAAATTGAATCTTTGGTCTGCATTAACATGCAAGGAATTCGCTAACAACAACCCGGAAATAATATTCTACATAACTTCATCTTGATGTTTATATTATGAGTAGTGGAGAAAATTAAGAAAACACTAGAAAAGGATACCAGACTGTGAGAGATTTAACACAGGGAAGCGAAGGCCGGAATATTCTGAGGTTTGCCATTCCGATGTTGGTGGGACACATGTTCCAGCAGCTCTACACTTTTGTGGACCAGATTATCGTGGGCAGGTTCCTGGGCAAAGAGGCCCTGGCTTCGGTGGGGGCTTCCTTTCCCGTTATCTTCACGCTAATTGCACTGATCATGGGGATCGCCACAGGCGGAACCATTGTGATCTCCCAGTTTTTCGGTGCCAAGAATTTCACCAAGGTGAAACGTGCCATCGATACCATGTTTATCATTATGGGTATCTCTGCAGTGATCATGACCGTGGTGGGGATTACCTTTTCGGAACAGATCTTCCAGCTGATGAAGCTTCCCGAGGAACTGATGCCCACTGCCAATGCCTATTTTTCCATCTATGTATCCGGACTGGTGGTCTTTTTCGGGTACAATGGTGTGGCTGCCATCCTGCGTGGTTTGGGCGATTCCATCACCCCTCTCTATTTCATGGTTCTGGCTACTGTTCTGAATATTGGACTGGACCTACTGTTTATTGTGAAGCTGGGCTGGGGGATCGAAGGAGCCGCACTGGCCACCATCATTGCACAGGGAACAGCCTTTATCGCAGCAATTTTCTACCTTAATAAAACTCACGAACTGATCAAATTCAACATCAGGGAGTTCTCTTTTGATTGGGAAATATGCAAACAGAGTCTGCGCATTGGTCTGCCAACAGGATTACAGCATACTTTTGTGGCACTGGGTATGATGGCACTCATGGGAATTGTGAATGGATTTGGCACCGATGTGGTGGCCGCATATACGGCGGCCGGAAGACTCGACAGTCTGGCCATTATTCCCTCCATGGTATTCTCCACTGCCCTGTCAACCTTCGTGGGACAAAATATCGGGGCAGGCAAGATTGAGAGGGTGAAGCGTGGGCTGTCACGGACCATGCTAATGGCTTCCGCAACTGCCATTGGGATCACCCTTCTGATCATTCTCTTCAAATTACCCCTGATGAGTCTCTTTACGGTGGACCAGGCCGTGATCAATATTGGGGGTAATTATCTCACCATCGTCACATCGTTCTACCTTCTGTTCACAGGAATGTTTGTGTACAACGGGGTGATGAGGGGTGCCGGGGATACCATTGTACCCATGTTCCTTACACTCATTTCACTCTGGATCATCCGCATCCCGGCAGCCATACTCCTCAGCCAGGAGACCATTATGATCTTTGGGCTTTCACTCAGGGGTGCCGGGTTAGGTGAAGCGGGGATCTGGTGGTCCATCCCAAGCGGTTGGGGAGTCGGTTTGCTGCTCTCCTACATCTACTACAAAACCGGCAGGTGGAAAACCAAAACTGTGGTAAAAGCCAAAGTGGAACCGACAACGGTCACCCGGTAAAACATTAAAGCTTTGTTATTCCCTTAAAAACAGACTCTTTGTAGAAAAAGCCGGGTCGCAGGTCAGGTTCATATGCAGTTTCCGCAGGCCTGCTTCATCTCCCGGGGTGGGAATATGGGTCAGGTGAACCTCGCAGTTCCGAAGTTCCTTCAATTTCTGGACAGCCATCTGAGCAGCGGGATTCGAAATAGCAGATATCCCCAGTGCGATCATGGTCTCTTCCAGGTCAAGACTGACCATCCTGCCCTTCAGGATCTCCTTTTTAAGAAAAGCAATTGAATCGATGATACTTTTTGGCAAAAG
The DNA here is from genome assembly GCA_030596125.1 of Bacteroidales bacterium. Classification (GTDB taxonomy): domain Bacteria; phylum Bacteroidota; class Bacteroidia; order Bacteroidales; family VadinHA17; genus JAUVKT01. The sequence continues at coordinate 5,568 of JAUVKT010000005.1, forward strand.
GTCTAAGTTATCCGGAAGTTCGGCCAGGTGTTTGGTCGCATTCAGGATGAGGCTGGACGCAGCATGCAACAGAGGTGAATTCTTGCCTGTGATGATGGTACCATCCTTCAGTTCAATGGCCGCCCCGCTAAAGATGTCTTCATTTCCCTTTCCCTGTTTTTCTGCTTCTTTTGCTGCCTGGATGGCTGGCTCCACAACCTTCCTGTCATCCACCCTTGCATTCACCTTTTCCATGATCATCTCAGCCCGATCGAGTGTATTCCTGTCCACCAATCCCATGGCATACTCCACCGCACACCTGTAATATCTCCTGATGATCTCCTGGTGACTGGCTTCCTGGATCACCTCATCATCCACAATTCCGGCACTAGCCCTGTTGACACCCATGTCAGTGGGTGATTTGTACATTGATTCTTCACCCGTAATCTTTTCAATGATTTTTTTCAGCAACGGAATGGCTTCATTATCACGATTATAATTAACTGCTTTGACATTATAAGCTTCCAGGTGATGGTGATCAATCTGTACCAGGTCATTCAGATCCACGGTGGCTGCTTCATAAGCGATATTGACCTTGTGAGAGAGGGCCAGGTTCCAGATCGGGAAAGTTTCGAACTTGGCATAACCGGCCTTTATACCCTTTTTGTAATCATGGTAGAGGTTGCTGAGGCAGGTAGCCAGTTTGCCGCTTCCTGGCCCCGGAGCAGTTACTACTACAATGGGCTTGCTGGTTTCAATGTATTCATTAGACCCGTAGCCATAGTCGCTAACGATCTGATCAACAGTCGATGGGTAGCCCTTGGTAAACTTGTGTGTATACACCCGTATCCCATTACGTTCCAGCTTGTTTTTAAAAGATCTGGCAGCCGGCTGGTTCTCGTAGCGGGTAATGACAACAGCAAAAACATCAATACCCCATTCCTTAAAATCATCAATGGCCTTTAGGGCATCGGAATCATAGGTAATCCCAAAATCAGCCCTTATTTTCTTTCTCTCAATATCACCTGCATAAATGCAAAGGATGATAACGATTTTGTCTTTCAATTTTTGCAACAGACGCATTTTAACATTTGGATCAAAACCGGGAAGCACCCTTGCAGCATGGTAATCAAACATGATCTTACCACCAAATTCAAGGTACAGCTTATCCTGAAAACGGTCAACCCGCTCAAGGATGGCTATCGTCTGTTCTTTTAAATACGCTTCGTTATCGAAACCGATTTTTCCGGAAGAATTAGGTTTTTGAGGCATTAGTAATGAGAATTTGAATAATGATTTCAAGATAGAAAAAAAATCATTTTGTTTTATATCAGTTTAAGACTTTTTATATCCGTTTTAGAGTTTATGTGATGTGCGGATCCCCTCTCTTTTGTATTGTTGAGCAACAACCTGTAATGATAAAACAATTATAGTGTTTGGGTCAGAAAAAATATTTTTTCTACTCTAATTGTTGCCTGAGTAACATAATCAGTTTTTGCCAATCCAACAATTATTTTATCAGGGTTAACTTCTGGCTGTTTTTTTTATTTTTTTAGGTTGTGCCTGAACGCTGCGCTAAACGAAGGTTTATTGTTGTTGGTCGTATAATTCTTTGTACTAATATTATAGTCGATTCTTAAAATAAATAAACTAATAAAATGGAATAATTCAGATTATAATTTGTGCCATTATTACTATAGTTCTTTAAATACTTTCTCGAGTAATGCTTTTGTTGCTTTAATTCCTTCGTCCTCGGAAAGCTGGCTGCCTTCGTATTCGATTCCAACATAACCTCTGAACCCTGACTCTTTTACGATTTTCATAATTCTAAGAAAATCAGAGTTGACTTCATTTCCATTTTCATCAAATTCATGTGATTTGGCGCTGACTCCTTTTGCGTAAGGCATTAATTCAGCGATACCTTGATATCGGTCATACTCATTGACACAACCCTCAGGACCCATTTCTATGCAGAAATTTCCGAAATCCGGAAGCGTCCCTACATTGTCCTTTCCCACTTTCGCCATCACTCCAGCAAGCCATTTTCCATCCGAAGAGTAACCACCGTGATTCTCCACGATGATGTTGATACCTTTTGAAGCACCATATTCTCCCAATTTGGAAAGTCCATCGACAGCATTTGTGGCCACCTCTTCAGGAGTTCCTTGCCCCGCTGCATTGACACGTATTGAATGGGCCCCGAGGAATTTGGCCACATCTACCCATTGATGATGGTTTTCAACAGCAGCCATACGTGCCTCGGGATCAGAATCTCCAAGATTACCCAATGCATCGCACATAATTAATCCAACAGTTACTCCAGCTTCCTCACATTTCTGCTTGAATCCGTTCCAGTAGGCTTGATCATAAGCCTTACTAAAATAGAAAGTATTCACCAATTCTATTGAGTGAATCCCGTATCCAGCAGCAATTGCAGGAAAATCCACGGGATCCAATTCACCCTTTAATAAATCGTCGGGCGATTCCATGAGCATTCTGCCAAATTCCTGCCAATCCTGAATAGCTCCGCCGAAAAATGATCGGTACAAGGACCATTGAGCCAGTGAGATTTGAAAATCAGGGGTGGTTTCTACATTTGATTCAGTTTGGTCTTCTTTAGATGCTGATGTCTCTGAAGATTTAGATCCTGTATTACAGGACAAAAGGAAAACAGTTGCTGTAGCCATCAATAAGATTTTTGGCAGCAGAATTTGATTTTTCTTTTTCATCGATTTATAGTTTTTAGTTTAATAAATAAAGCGTTTCGAACGAAGATGTACTAGCAAAGTTATAAAATTCTTATACTTGACAGTGTAGCAATATTTACACATCCTACAAGAATAATCCGACCATGTCCTAATGGCTTTAGCTGAACCGAAGGCCAACTTGTTGGCCGAGCTCGGCGACTTCGTCGGACGTAGCCAATAATATTGGCGAAGCCTGAAGCCAATGTGCATGAACGGTCCGAGTATGGTTTCGTAGCTCCCCCGCAGGGTAGTTATGAACTATACACATATTGTGCTTAGTTTTATCAGAATACCGTAAATCTTATTTAGATTTCTTTAGCCTCTTTTCTGCTTTTTTTTCTTTTGGAGTTTTAGAGGGTTCCTTTTTAACGTTCTTCTTTGCGTCTTTACCTTTTCCCATGATATTTTCTTTTAAATGTTTGTTTTTAGTTATTCTAATGCAGATGCATGTCCTTTAGTCCTGATAAGAAATTCTATTCTTAAAAATCTGTATGTAAATTAAGCACAACGTGAAGAAGAACACCTATGGTTCTTATTTCTTCAATACTTTTTGTTTTAGGTGTTCATATACCAGTAAAATACAGGGCTATGAACACCTTTTATAATTATCTTAATTCCCTTTATTTACATTATGCCTTCCGTTATCTAAAAAACTGATATCCGGCAAAGTTTTTGTCTCAGTAAAATAATCATATCCTGATTTTAAATCAGTCCATAATCCAAGCTTGTCAGTATCTGTTTTGTATTTTGTCTTCAGGTTGTTGTATTTTCTGTCAGTCAATTTTGCAGGAAAAATAGTAATAGGAATAGATGTTTGCCCACTGTCTTTTGCCTCTACACAGAATATGTAAAGCTCTTTTATTTTATCATCAGTTATTGGTAAACAACCAATTGTAACACATGCTCCATGAATAAAAATATATCCGCCTAAATTTCCCTTTTCTCCTAAAATCTTGTCGGATATATTCGGGTAATTTATTCCAAGGGACAAGTAAAAGTTACTATGTGGGTTAAATCTGTCAACGTGGTAAAATCCTTCCGGTATTTGAAAATCACCTTGTTCCCTTTTTGGTCCGATCTCTCCCGAAGTCTGACAAATTTCATACTCTTTGATTAGTTTGTATGAAATATCAGACTTATTCTTTGCCCATAATTCTATTTTCTTTTCAACTTTAAAAACTCTTAAATATATCCTTAAATTCTTTAAATCAATTGAGTCTTTAATCAACAGATCTTTTACAATCGACTCTTTATCAGCATATGCTTGTCTCACCCGGGGATATTTTTTCTGATCATCCCTGAACGACCCAATTGAGAATGAAGTCAAAGTCAATATCAGTATCAATGCACCAAAAGCTTTCATAACGATGTTGGTATTATTTCAGCTTAACTGCTGTTCCGTAAACAAGAATTTCAGAAGCTCCCTGCATGATCATAGATGTATGCATTCTTATATTAATTACTGCATCAGCACCTACTCTTTCTCCATCGCGAATCAAACGCTGAAGTGCCTGTTCTCTTGCCTGGGCCTGCAATTCGGTATATTCATGAATTTCTCCCCCAACAATGTTTTTCAGTCCGGCAAAGATGTCTCTTCCCAGATGCCTGGCTCTTACGGTACTGCCTCTTGATACTCCCAGTATTTCGGAAATCTCCCTGCCCGGGATTGTCTCTGTTGTTGTTATTATCATGATTTTAAGATTAAGTTTGGATCATAAATTTAGTAAATATACAGGCAGATGTCAAATGTCAAATGTCAGATGTCAGATGTCAAATGTCAAATGTTAGATGTCAAATGTCAAATGTCAAATGTCAGATGTCAAATGTCAAATGTCAAATGTTAGATGTCAAATGTCAAATGTCAAATGTCAGATGTCAGATGTCAAATGTCAGATGTCAAATGTCAAATGTCAAATGAAGATTGAGGATTGCCGACTGAAGACTGCCGACTGCTTTGCCCTTCCGAAGCTTGAAACGAAGTGGAGAGCGAAGGAGGGCCGACTGCTATTAGTGCGGACTATCTGAAATAAGCTGAAAAAGCAATTCGTCCTTAAACGAGTTATCAGATCGTATCCACTCTTTTTTTACACCAGTCTGTTTAAACCCCAGCCTGGTAAACAATTTGATACTGTCACTATTATCACTTAAAATGTTACAGTATATCTGGTGTAACTTAAGTCTGTTGAAGCAATAATCAATCATAAACTCAACAGCCATAGAAGCGTAACCCTTCTTTCTTGAACCGGGTTCTGCAATTAAAATACCTATACCTGCGCGCAGGTTTAAAGGGTCGAAATCGAACAGATCTACAGTGCCTATTGTAATGCCGGATGAAATTCCCCCAATCATTAATCTGAGTTGTCCCGATTCAAATATGCTCTGTTTTGAATTTTCAATATATTTTCTGAGAGCAAATTTTGAAAATGGGGTAAGAGTATTGCTTAGTTGCCAGATGGATGTATCATTTTCCCATTTGTATAATAGCTCAAGATCTTCAGGCTCAGGGGCACGTAATATCAGGTCTTTATAGCGCATCAGTTTACCAGTTTTATTCGATCAGGCTAAATTCCTTAATAAATGCTCGTTTATATCCCAGGGCGTGGATCTTTTTTAATGCTTCTTTGGCTCTGGTGTAATCGTAGAATTCTCCGGTAATATATCTGTAAAGTCCATCACTTCCTTTTATCATTCTAACATCATTCAATCCTGGAAATCCGCTGGTTACCACTTTCCTCAATGCATGGATCTGGATAGTATAAGACAGGGGTTTCATTTTGATATCAGGCCCACCTTCCTGGCCTGGAATTTCATATTCCGATATAACATACGAATCTGTTACTCCATATTTTTTAATATCGGCCATATAGTAAAGAGCATCATTTTTTGTAAAGAACTCACCCATCAGATATATATATCCTTTTTCCGACTTAAACTCTTTTATCAGAACAAACTCAGCCCTGCCATATCTTGTAAAATATCCTGGTATGAGTTGTCTTTCCGATTCATTAATAACAACAAAATAAGCAGGTTTGATGTGGTTCTTAAGATGTGGAGGAATAGATGTATGTGATTCAATTGTAATATTGATATCGTTACATATAATGCCCAGGCTAACCCTCCTGTTATATTTTCTTCCAACAGGGTTGTCGCTGCCATCACGATTTATATTCTCTGCAACAAAATCTGATTCACCATATCCATACGAAGTCATATTTTCCGGATTGACCCCTTTAGATAGAAGATAATCATAAACAACTCTGGCGCGTCTCTCCGAAAGAATCAGATTATACTTTTCGGTACCCTTGCTATCGGTATAGCCATTTATTTTAATATTGAATTCGTTGTTATCGAGAAGCACCAGGATAATTTTCTCAAGTTCAGAAATAGCTTTTTCAGTTAAATGAAAACTGTTGTAATTGAATAATACTGATTTTATCCTGAGAAATTCACCACTAAAAACCAAGTCTGGGATAAGAATTGAACTAAGGTTTATTTTTTCTCCTACAAATGAGTCAGAGATATTAACAGGAAGAATATCAGTAACGTAACCGGGATATTTAACTTCAATTCTGTAGTCTCCGGCACTCAAATCTGTTTTATATGACCCATTTGAAAATGGTTTCAGCAGAGACAATACAGAGTCTTCAGCAATTTTTAACAGCGAAATATTTAATAATGAAGGGTCGGTTTCCAGGCCGTCATCCAGAAATATTATTCCCTCAACGGAAATTGTTGATTGATGAGGGATTTCATCCAGAGATGCTACCACAACAGTTCTGCCTTCAGAAGATTCGGTGACAGGTATATTTAAAAGCCCTGTACTCTGATCAACAGGGATATAATGAAGATCGTCAGAGGTTGTGTTAACAGGGTAGGGCAGATGAACGGGTTTTGACCACGCCCTGGCAAAAGATGAATAAAACACATCATAACCTCCATACCCTTTATGTCCGGTAGAACTATAATATATTCTTTTTGATTTATTATCATAAAATGGGGTATTCTCATCAAAACGGGAATTGATTGCCGGGCCTGCATTTTTTGCTTCGCTGAAGGCGCCGTTACTTCTCCTTTCGGAAATATAGATATCCAGTCCGCCATACCCTTTGGGCCGGTTGCTGGGAAAGCAAAGAACAGATCCGTCATCTGAAATAGACGCATGGGACTCCCAGTATTTTGAGTTAATCTCTTTTCCAAATTTATTGATCTTACTCCAATGGTTGTTTGTGTATGCCGACAAATATATGTCACCTCTTATACCATCATCTCTTGAGATAATAAGAGTGTTACCATCACCGGTAATAGAATTTGAGTACATATCCCTTTGTTTACCGAGATCATCTGTAATATCAACGGGTCTTATCCATTCTCCTTTACGAAATTGTGACTGAAAGATCTTGTTACCTTCATTATGTTCAACTGTGAATATGAATACTGAATCGTTGGATGAGATTACAGGGTTAACAATATCAACGTAATCACTAAGCCATGGAATAAAGTGTTCAGGTTCTATGGCTCCTGCCGCGGAGACAATCTCACGTGCTCTCTCACAACTGCTGATTTGCAGGTTAATATATTCAATAAGGGAAGGATCGGCAGACCCGATCAGGGATTTATATAATCTGTAATTAGTTATAGCATCATCAAGTTTCATGTTTACCTGGCAGGCATAAGCCAGGTAGTAAATTGCATCAGTCGGGCTTGCATTACTTTCCCGGTGGTATTCAATATCATCAACGTAATTGTCTGATGCATATTTCAATAGTGACAGCGCATTCCGTTTTCTGCCGTACATATTCAAATAGCATACCCCTAATTTATAATTTAGATTATGATTCTCAGGAGTTATTTTATAAAGCTTTTCATAAATGACTGCGGCTTTTTTATATGCTTCATCATACATATAATAACCGTCAGCATCCGAAAGCAGATGTTTGAACTCCCTGTCATCAATTTTCTCCTCCTGTCCCATGACAGGTCGAAATATAGACGGAAGAAGAAACAGGATAATTATTATGCGTAAAAGAGTACTTTTGATATAGATTTTACAAATCATTCCTTTCTTCCCCTGAAGACCATTTTAATAAATATCTCTTCCGGATAGCCAATGCTTATCAGTTTATCTTTTCTCCTGTAGGCTTCATCTTTAGTTTCAAACTTTCCGGTTGTATATCTGTAGAACCTGTCATCGTCATTATAAACAACTGTAACTTTAGTATTTTTGAAGAAGGTTACGTCGACAGGGTTATGCAGTGCCATCAGTTGAACAGTATAATAGAGAATATCAATATTTGCAGAGTCTGAGTCACTTATGTTTCCAACTATAACATCTGTAACCAGAATTGAAGAGTCAATTGCTTCTATAACCTGAACCTGTGAGAAGTCAAGTTTCTCAACAATTTCAGGTACAGGAAAATAATTTTCGTCCGGCTCAAGTATTACATTAATAATTTCTGCATCTGTGGGATGGTCTTCGTACAGTGCTACCTCTTTTGTTGAAGGGAGATAACCTAAACCTGTGTAGGTAATAGTGTATTCATCACCTTTGATCAGAAAACTATAGAATCCTGTTGACTGGTTCGGGTAGCTGATATCCAGTGTGTCTTCACGGGTTTTGCTATACAATATAACCTTAAAATCATCATTAAACCCGATTACAGTATCGCTGAGGGACATAATTCCCTTTATTTCAAACATTCGTTCTACGGCTTCCTTGTCACCGGGAGTAATATAATGGATATGCCTCTCTTTATAACCTGTCACAAGGGAATAATATGCATTCCTGCCATTATTAAAAGGCTGGTAGAAGAGATCATTGTCGGCAGTATTAAGCGGGTACCCAATGTTCCCCGGGCTCTTCCATATTCCACCTAATAGTTTTGATTCAAAAATATCGTATCCACCAATACTGGAGTGGCCTTCGGAGCTGAAATAGAGAATTGAGTCATTGGTTGTAATAAATGGAGTATCTTCATTGTATGGAGTATTAATAGCTGATCCGAGGTTTTCGGGTATACCCCATTCCCCATCTTCATCTTTTGCCGAGACATAGATATCGAGAGCTCCTTCTCCTCCATCACGATTACTTGTAAAATATAGTTTTGTACCATCCCCGGAGACCGATGCATGAGATTCGTAGAACTTTGTGTTGATATTACGTCCCAGTTTCTTGATCTTCGACCATGATCCGTTTTCGTATATGGAGGTATAAATATTACCAATGTAATTATCGTTTTTGTACAGGAACAGTTCTGTGCCATCAAAGTTAAGTGAGCTGCTTGTACAATCCCTGGCATCTCCAAGCTGGGCTGTAATATCAATTGGTTCATTCCAGCTTCCTCTCTCTCTCCTTACATAGAATATTGTGTTTTCCAGCCCACGTTGCTCAGTAAAAATAAGTGTATTTCCATCTCCGCTAACAACCGGGTGAGAATTTATTGACCCCAGGTTAATAAGCGGGCCGAGATTTTCTTTTTTAAACTCAATTGGGTTTTCCACCGCTTTTATTGCATTTCTGCATGCATTAATCTGCTGGTTAATGTAGTCTGAATTTTCAAGTTTCCCTTTCTCAGACATAAGTTCATTTAATCTGGCGTAGGATCTAAGTGCTTTGTCAAATTCATTATTTATCTGGTAGGCAGTTGCCAGAGAGAAGAACACATCAAGTGGTGCTCTTTTTTCCTTGAATGATTCTTCTTTTGCTTCGTAACTTGAATTTTTTACGGCCTCTTCAAGAAAAGGAATAGCTTTTGTTTTTTCATCATCTATATTGAGATAACAGTTTCCGATCTTATATTTAATATTGGCATTGTCAGGGATGAAGTCATTTAACATGAGGTAGAGAGGATTGGCAAGTTCATATTCCTCGAAGAGGTAATGAGATTCAGCTTTGGTAAATATTTCCCTAAGTTCATCACTTGTCTGACCAGATATCTGAGCAGAGATTATTACTGTTATGAATATGAACAAATATTTTAGCATAAAATCTTTACTTAAAGGTAATAAAATATATATCCTCCCTTCCAAAACCGGAACCTTCCCTGTAAACCGGAATATAACCACTTCTGCCATCTTTTGATGGCATAAAATAGATGTTGTCGTCAGGCGTATTGACCGGGTACCCCAGGTTGGCCGGTTTAGACCATTGACCATTTTGCAGTTTCTCTGACTTAAAAAGATCAAACCCCCCCATATTGTGATGCCCCTGAGAAGCAAAAAACAGTCTGTTCCCGTTGTCAATAAGGAATGCTCTGTCTTCATTGAAAGGTGTATTTATCTCAGGGCCCATATTTACAGGGTCTCCCCAGGTACCGTCATTCTTTTTTACGGAGATATAAAGGTCGAGTCCCCCATAACCGCCTGGACGATTCGAAGCAAGGACCATAGTGCTCCCGTTATCTGTTACAAAAGCATGAGTTTCCCAGTGCTTTGTGTTTATTGTTTTTCCAAGTTTTTCAGCAACAGACCATTTAGCCCCATCAAATTTACTGATATAAATATCACTGTTATTATTATCATCTTTCGCCAGGTAGAGGGAATTTCCATCATTAGCCAGGCAGGATATATAGAGGTCCCCATCACTCTGGATGTCAGGTGTAATATTTACGGGAGGGCTCCATCCGTTTTTTATTTTCTTTGTAAAGAATACTGCATCGTAAAATTTGAGTGACGACATATAGGCAAAACTCTGTTCGTCAGATGAGATCACGGGGTTAAAGTTTGAACATGAGTCGTTAAAAGGTTCACCCATATTTTCTTCGGAGAACTCAATCGGGTTTTCGATCAATATTTTGGCATTGTTACAAACGTCAATCTGGTGCTGAACAAACAAAATATTCTCAGTATCATCAGGAAGCAGGGTTTTACTGTATTTGATAAATGCTTCCCTTGCCTGATCGAACTTAAAATGGATTCTGTAAGCATTAGCAAGATGGAACCATGCTTCATAAGGTGCAGTTTTCTGTTTCAGTGAACCCTCCATGAATATGGCAGCTGAATTCTTTGCTGCTGACTCAAGGTAGTTAACAGCCATATTTTTCTTTCCGATAATATTCAGGTAACAGAGACCTATTCTGTAGGCCAGGTTATAATTATCGGGGTATTCCTCAAATAGCTGAAGATAAGATGGCAGGGCATCTGAAAAATCTTCAAACATCAGGAAATATTCAGCATCAAGAAAAGCTTCCTGGTTTTTCCTGTAATTTTGTGCAGATAAGTTACCGGCAGTTAAGGCTGCCAATAGCAGAAATATCAGTGCTCGGGTCATAATTCTTTATCTGTTTTTTAGTGTTTAAAAATTATTTCATTGACTTTTATTCTCTTTTTTCTTTTTTCTTGACCAAAGAATGATGAGTATGGTTGCTCCTCCACCGAGTAGCAGCCAGATAATCCATAATTTACCTCTCTCTTGGGTTTTAATATAATCAACAATCTCTTCAGCTGATTTCTTGTCATGTGATATAAGTTTGGCAAAAGCCTCGAATACTTTCTGCCGGGGATATCCTTGTTTTACGCTGTTACTAAGGAGGTAATTAATAATATCTTCAGGATTTTTTGCATTTATTTTTTCATAATCAATAGATTCTATGGCTCTGAGAAGATTATCCTCTGTATATTCAGAAAGTCTTGAAAGGTATTCAGCAGGAGATTCATTTTTATTAGCAGACATTGCAGCAATAAGCCTTGTGAGAATCTCTTTTTCTGCTCCGTCATCAAGCGCTACTGAATATAACGATTCGAGCCATTCACCGGCATTCTTAATATTTTTCTCTTTTGTTTTTTCTATTGCTTCCCTGATTTTTTCATGCTCCTTTGTCTCGTCGGTAACCTCTGAAATAATCTGGTCCATCTGATCAATAGTAGGATCCTTGACCTCAACCAATTGCTCCTGGGCTGCCAACTCCAAAGAATCCTGTAACCGGGCTTCTGCAAGCAGGATGGCAGGATCAATTACGTCAACCGGCTTAACAACCGGCTTAACATCAGTAACAAAAAATTCACGTGTTGTGATATTGTTAAACCGGTCTTTGATTGTAAATACGATCTTATTGTCGCCGGTAACAGGTAACATATTGTAATCGAATTGACTATCGTTTACTATAAATTCTTCGGTAAGGATCAGGGAGTCACCCTGCCAGTGTTCTACGATCAGTATTGAATGAGGTTCAATCGCCAGGGGTATTATGGCTGTGTCGCCAGCATTATAAACAGGCAGTGAGTCAATTGCAATAATATTGAATTCTGCAAACATGTCTGTTTTTAACAGCTCTTCGTCTTGTAATTCAATATTGTCTCCTTCCCTGGTAAGGCTTAAATCCAGATCTGCTACCCTTTTTTCTGATCCCTCAGATTCGTACACAATCTGGAATTTTCCATGGGGTATTTCAAATTCATATTCTCCTGTTTCAGGATCCGAATAAACAATTAATAAAGTATCCAGGTTTTCCTTGTTCAGGGCACTTACCTTTACGCTGTCGGAGAACTGTTCTAACAGGTCCCTTAGCCTGACCATTCCTCTTACAAAGAATTTTCTTGGATGATCATCTGAGAATACTTCTATCCTGTGTATATCCTGTTTGCCGTAACCTTCGGGATCAAACCTTGATACATATGCGATGTGTCCAACACCAACGGGGGAGTAGAAAATATCATCGTCAGTACTGTTTACCGGGTAACCCATATTTAAAGGCGCTGACCATTCACCATCATCAAGAAGTGTTGAATAAAAGATATCATGTCCTCCCATATTAAAATGGCCTCTTGAACTGAAGTACAATACCTTATTTGTTTGGTCAAGGAAGGGAGTCTCTTCGTTGAAGGGTGTATTTAGAGTTGGACCAAGATTAACTGCAGGTCCCCATGAACCGAGACTGTCGCGTTGTGATACATAAATATCCAGTCCGCCATAACCTCCGGGACGGTTACTGGTGAAAAATAGTTTCTGTCCGTCACTGGAGGGACTGGCGTGTGATTCCCAGTATTTTGTATTAATATTTTCGTTTAATTTTTCTGCTGGCATCCATCGTCCGTCTATATACCGGCTTGAGTAAATATTTCCAACATATTGGTCATTTTTGTAAAGGAAAAGTTCATTTCCATCACCCGTCAGGGCTGTTGAGTATCCCTCGTCCACCAACAGTTGGTCCATGATGACGATACCTGGAGTCCATTCTCCATTCACCTTTCTGGAGAAGAGGATCATATCCTGTAACTGTGCCTCACGGGTATAAACTAAAGTGGTTTCATCAGCAGATACAACTGGATTAACTTCTGAAAATCTTTCGTTTACTATCTCTCCCTGGTTTACTGATTTGAGGTAAAGAGGCACTTTCATAAGTTGTATTGCATTGTAACAAGCCTTGATCTGGTTTTCAACAATTACAGGATTATACTTCTTTTGATCCATTTCTTCAAAAAACATGTTAAATGTTGCAATAGCCTTATCGATCTGGTTTGTTACGAGGTAGGCATTCCCAAGGTAGTAAAGAGCATCATATGGAGCAGCCGTCTCTTTAAACCGTCCTTCCCGGTATTTTGGATTTATGTTTTGAACTGCAGCTTGCAGGTATCCCAGAGACTTCTCTTTTTCACCTGACATGTTAAGGTAACACATACCAAGTCTGTATTTATAATTATCGTTGTCAGGGAAGAGGTTTAATAATGATTCGTAAAAGGGGATTGCTTCATTATACTCTTCAAAAAGGATAAAAGCTTCCGCTTCGTAAAACATCACCTTGATCTCTTTTTTAGTCTGGCCACTAATAGGAGAAATATAGAGTATAAAGACAATTGAAATCAGGATTATTGCCGGTCTGTACATCTGTTAGAGGTTTCTTTTTTCCAAATCTAATAATATTAAGCTAAATATTAAAAAAAAATGGTCATAATATGAGAAGAAGTGCCTAAAGTGCCTAAAGTGAAAAGTGACTAAAGTTTGAAGACTGAAGACTGCCTGCCCTGTGAAATACGACGGAGGAGTTATTTCTACAGGGAAGACTACCAATTGCCAACTGCCAATTGCCGACTGCTTTGCCCTTCCGAAGCATGAAACGAAGTGGAGAGCGAAGAAGGGCCAACTGTTAACGGATTCGATTATATTTTTTTCTCAGGGATATTTATTGTATAAATCTCGCCCATACGTGATTTTGAATTGCTTCCGATTACAAGGTCTGAGCCTGTAATGGCAATTTTTTTATCAATGGTGAAATCAGAAAGCTTTTCCATAGCAATTATTATACGGGCTGTATTCAGGTCTGTTGAACTAAAAATTATTTCATCGGGTGTGTTTATTCTTATGATCTCTGTAAGTTGCTCAAATTCACCAAGAGCACTGTGATTATCAGAATTATTATCCACAGCTATTCTGCCGATTACATTTATCCTTGAATAGTTATTTCTGACTATTTCAAGAATCTGTTCATACTCTTCCGGACTACTTGCAATAACAATTTTTTTAACCCTTGATCTGATGCCTGACACCTTAATAATTTCGGGTTTTGACAAAATATATCTTATCCCGGGTATTACAACGAGGGTAAAAAGGCTTACGAACACTATTATGGTCCTGGAAAATCTGAGATCGACAGGAAGAAAGGCATATGATATCATTATTAGTAATATCCCGGTAAGAGTGCCCAGGAACAGTGATCTCATTCTCACGGGTGTCTTATAGCCTCCCCATATGCCAATAGTTGCAATAATCAACACAGTATAGACAGGAATGATAATATTTGTAAGTACTTCAGGGTATTGATATCCGTCACCGAATTTAATATTGCCCCATAGATTCGCAAAAGAATTGAAAACCAGTAACATGATTAGTGAATCAACTACCGGGAGAGCAAGTTTACTGGTAACACGTTTTGCCATAGACAAAGAGCCCCTGATGAAAATGGCAAGGTTAATAAGCCAGATTAGAAATCTTATTCTGCGATAGCTGAAATGTTTTTTCACAAAGATTATCATTGACCTGTAGAAATTAATCACATAATTAATTTCTGATTTTCTTGTGCTTTCACCTTTGAAATGGATAATGGAGGGATGGGGGAGGTAATATATATTGAAACCGGATTCAAGAATTCTGTAACTAAGGTCGATATCTTCTCCATACATAAAGAATGATTCATCAAAGAGGCCTGCAGCCTCAATAGCCTCTTTCCTAATAAACATAAAGGCCCCTGTAAGCACTTCAATTTTTTGTATCTTATCATTGTCGAGATGACCAAGATAATATCTGTTAAAGCGTTTTGAACCGGGGAAAAGTGATGAAAGCCCGGACATTTTATAAAATGCAGTGGCCGGTGTTGGCAAAGCCCTTTTCGATTCAGGGAGGTATTTTCCTTTACCGTCAATCATTTTCACCCCCACTGCACCTGCATCGGGGTGCTCTTCCATAAATTCAAAACATTTACTAAAGGTCTTTTCACTTACTACGGTGTCGGGGTTCAGGATCAGTATATATTTTCCGTTAGCTATTTTGATACCCTGGTTATTGGCAATCGAAAAACCCGGATTGTGCCTGTTTCTAATTAGCTTTACATCCCTGAATTTCTCAATTATCATCGAGTTGGATCCGTCAGCAGAGTTATTATCAACTACAATTACCTCACTATTTATCCCTTTTATTGCCCTGAACACCGAGGTCAGACACTGCTCAAGAAAATATTTTACATTGTAGTTTACTATAATTACAGAGAGATCCATCTTCTCAGTTATTGTTTATCAATACAAGTTCTTATAACTCCGGAAAGTCTTTTTACACCCTCTTTTATATCGTTCATGTCTGAGTATGAGAAGTTTATTCTTATTGTATTTTTTCCTGAATCATCACAATGGAATACCGATCCTTTTACAAAGGCAACATTGTTTTCAACAGCCTTATTAAATATCATGTCTACATCAATATCTTCAGGTATTGTAATGAATAGAAAAAGGCCTCCCTCCGGCCTGGTCCATTTTACATTTTCAGGCATATATTTTCCGAAACATTCAAGCATGTAGTCTCTTTTATTCCTGTAAAGCTCTATTGTATTAACAAGGTTTTTATCGAGTGATCCTCTTTTGATATATTCAGCAGCAATCTTCTGTAAAAGTACTGGAGAGCAGACGTCAGCCGATTGTTTCGCCATTATGAATTTGTCTATAATTACAGGATTCCCAATAAGCCAGGCAACTCTGAATCCGGGGGCAAATATTTTAGAGAAGGTAAACAGAGTAATAACCCTGCCTGAATTGTCAAGCTCATAGATCATTTTCTGAGGTTCTCCTTCGAACCTGATCTCTCTGTAAGGACTATCTTCCAGAATAAGCAAATTATATTTTTCAGCTATCGCTAAAATCTCACTGCGACGTGATTCAGGCATTGTTATACCGGCCGGATTTTGAAAATCGGGTATCACATATATAAATTTAATTTTCTTACCTGAGTTAGTCAGTTCTTTTACAGCTTGTTCGAGCTTATCCATTCTCATACCCTGTTCGTCTAAGGGTATTCCTTTTAGTCTTGCTCCGTATACATTAAATGCACTTAAACCACCCAGGTAGGAGGGGAGTCCGCATATAATATAGTCGTTCGGGTCGATAAGTATTTTAGCCAGGATATCAAGAGCCTGTTGCGATCCGGTGCTTATTGCAAGATTTTCGGGCCCGATCTTTAATCCCTGTTCATTATGGCGTTGTAGCAACATTTCCCTGAGTAGAGCATCACCTTCTGTTGTCCCATATTGAAGGGCTTGTTCTCCCTCTTTATCAAGTATATAGTTGGCAATTTCTTTTACCTCCTCAACCGGGAATGTTTGAGGAGATGGTAGCCCGCCGGCAAAGGATATCATGTCAGGGTTACTTAAAAGTTTAAGAATTTCCCTGATCGCTGATCGTTTCATCGATTTTGCTGATCGTGAAAACTTATCTTCGGTATTAATTATCATTTTTTTGTGTGTGAGTTAACCTGTTAAACAGGTAAAAAAATAGTTTTAGTCTGTAATTATATATCGGGGGTATCGAAAAGAGTCCTGTTTAAAATTGATCTGCCGAGTGTTATTTCATCTGTATATTCCAGTTCGTCTCCGATGGCAACGCCACGCGACAATGTAGTGATCTTAATTTCAAAAGGGATAAGTTTCCGGTAAATATAGAAGTTTGTAGTATCTCCTTCCATTGTTGTGCTTAGTGCCAGAATAACTTCATTGACAGTTCCTTCTGAAACCTTTTTCTCCAGTGAGGCGATCTTCAGATCAGAAGGGCCGATCCCATCCATTGGTGAAATGATGCCTCCGAGAACATGGTAAATGCCCCTGTACTGACTGGTGTTTTCAACGGCAATAACATCCCTGATATTTTCAACAACACATACTGCTTGGTGGTCTCTGGACTTATCGCTGCATATTTCACAAACTTCTTTATCTGATACATTGTGGCAAATTATGCAGTAATGAATCTCTTTTTTTAACCTTATGATGCTTTCACCAAATCTTTCAACCTCTGAAGTATCTTTTCTTAACAGGTGCATAACAAGACGAAGGGCTGTCTTTTTTCCAATGCCGGGCAGGGAAGAAAATTCATTAACTGCTTCTTCAAGGAGCCTGGAGGAAAAACCGGTTATTGACATATTTTTTATTATTAGTCTCAATACAAATTTACGGAGTTTGAATTTAAGCATTTTAATTTTTTCTCTCACCTCTTTTCATTATCCTTACCAAAATTTTTTTAATGGCACCCGGCACCATACTGTTTGTTATAATTATATATTTTCTATTACTGTTGGGAGTGGCCTGGTTAACAGGACGTAAAGCTGACAGTGAAAGTTTTTTCATTGGCAACAGACGTTCTCCCTGGATTGTTGTGTCAATAGGGATGATCGGAGCATCCCTGTCGGGGGTTACTTTTGTTTCTGTCCCCGGCTGGGTAGTCGACAGTCAGTTCAGTTACCTGCAAATGGTCCTCGGTTATCTTGTTGGATATGCTGTTATTGCAGAGATACTTTTGCCACTCTATTACAAACTCAGGTTAACTTCAATTTACACATATCTGAAGCAACGATTTGGTAACAGATCTTATAAGACCGGCGCATCGTTTTTTATGCTCTCCCGTACCGTTGGTGCATCTTTCAGGTTGTATCTTGTGGCCAGCGTGTTGCAACTGACAATATTTGAAGCATGGAATGTTCCTTTTATTATAACAGTCGTAATCACACTTGCACTTATATGGCTATATACGTTTAAGGGGGGAATTAAGACTATAATCTGGACTGATATGTTACAGACAGTTTTTATGTTGTCGGCTGTAATACTTACGCTTGTTTTTATCAGTCGTTCTATGGATCTTAACTTCAAAGGAATGGTGAGTCTTGTTAAGGAACATGATCTGTCAAGGATTTTCTTCTTTGATGATTTTAACGACAAGAGACATTTCCTGAAACAGTTTTTCGGTGGCATGTTCATAACAATTGTAATGACAGGCCTTGATCAGGATATGATGCAGAAGAACCTTAGCTGTCGTAACCTTAAAGATGCCAGGAAGAATATGTACAGTTACAGTATAGCATTTGTGCCGGTTAATATGATATTTTTGGTTTTGGGGATTCTCCTTTTTGTATATGCAGGAAAACAGGGAATCGCTATCCCTGACCAGACAGATAATCTCTTTCCGCTTGTCGCAACACAGGGAGGTTTAGGTTTAGCTGTTAGCCTGTTGTTCATACTTGGGCTCATAGCAGCGGCTTATTCAAGTGCAGATTCGGCCTTAACCGCACTGACTACCTCTTTTACGGTTGATATTCTTGGACAGGAGGGCAGGGAAGAGAGTTCATTACGAAAAGTGCGAACCAGGGTGCATATCTTTTTTTCGTTTCTGTTAATGATCATTATTATGGTCTTCAGGGCATTGAATGATCAAAGCGTAATAAGTGCATTATTTACTATTGCCGGATATACCTATGGTCCGCTCCTGGGAATGTTCACATTCGGACTTTTTACCAGGTGGAGGGTAAAAGATCGTGTAATGCCATATATTGCAATCGTTTCACCTATAATTTGTTTCTTTCTGAACACCTATTCCGAAGAGCTTCTTGGAGGGTACAAATTTGGGTTTGAGCTGCTGATAGTAAATGGAATTATAACCTTTGCCGGAATGTTGATCTTCAAAGAGAAAGCGATTGATTTACGAACACCGATCAACGATTTTTGATTTAAGATTGTTAATTTCTTTATCCTTCAAAAATCAACATTCGTTGATCGATATTGGATATTCAAAACAGATCTGGTTTTTATTTAGATCTGGAGTTAAAGGGTATCTGCCATGCAATATAATATGAAATACCCGGATTAATACCCCCGTCAGTTTCTGACATTCCAGGAATATTTACAGGACGATTATCATCTCCAAATGAGCTTGAGAGCAACAGTTTCAGTCTTAAAGACCATCCTATAAGGACATTCCTGAAAAGTTCGGCCTTAACGCCGCCGACAAATTCTAAAAAATGTGCCGATCCTTTGCTGTCAGGTATTGTCCCGTAATATTCTCCCCAGTAATTTTCATATGTAAGTGATGAAGTCTCCTGGTTAAAGATCGATAATCCGTACCTCAACCCTACACCGACATAATTATTGCCAGGGTCTTTTTCGGGTTTAAGCATATTCAGATCAATGCCGATACGGGCAAAATACCCGTTATTGGAATAGGTATAGTTATACTGACTGTAATCATAACTTCCATATCCTGCTTCAACTACACCATAATATTTATGATTCATCCGGTATGATATACATCCTTCATAACAGGTTATGTCATTATTAAGGGCATTAATTGCAAGTCCGGCAATGTCAAATCCAAAAATCAGTGCTTTTTCTGTTTTGGTTGTGTCAGACTGAAAAGTACCTGCCCAGCTTATAACAGAAGTCAGGCTAAAAAAAAGTGCGCAAATTTTCTTCATCCGACGGGTTAACTGAATTATTTATTATAAGAATGGTATCTATCCTGTTCTTTGTATAGCTGACATTTCCGATGGTGTAGAGAAAACTATATCCACAAGCTTTTGAAATAAAATGATGAGTTGCCGTATAAGTAATCTTAAGTGTGTCATGAATCAGCCCGTTTACAATAACATAATCTGCACAGTCGGATGCAGGGTTAAGAGGAAGCTCTATCTTCCCGGTTTTGGAGTTATCGTATATCAGAAGATCATCCATTCCAACTCCATATATGGTAAGGCTGTCGATAACAGTTGTTTCATTATTGTCAGTCTCATAAAGAGTAATAACTGCCATCGATTCTCCCGGATGGTCGCAACTCTCAGTTATGCAGCCTGAACAGACCGCAATCAATACTATAATCAACCCTGCTGATAATCTGATACCTCTCATTAAAACGGGTAAAAGTGATTGATCAAAAGTAGTAAAAATTGTCGGTAGTGGAAAGAAAAACCGGCAACTGTAAAAAAGCTGCCGGCATATAATTTAATTTAGGTTTTGTGATTGAGAATTCTCCATATCAGGTTAATCTCACTGTAATAATACACTCTTTTTATTTAACGTAATAAACTTCTTCAATGATTTTTATATACTTTTTCTTCAATACATTTCTTTTTAATTTAAGTGTAGGCGACATTTCACCTGACTCAGGCCCCCATGTGTCGGGAATTAGCCTGAACCTTTTTATCTGCTCATGATCACCAAGAGATTTATTCATCTCGTTTACCTCTTTTGAGAATCTTGCAATTACATCTTTATTCTGAACCAGATCAACGTTATTTTCATACTGTATCTTGTGTAATGAACACCAGTCATGCACAAATGTGAAATTGGGCATAATGATGGCTGATGCAAATTTTTCATTTTCTCCGATGACCATTGCCTGCTCAACAAACAGAGACTCTTTGATCTTGTTTTCTAACATTTGGGGTGCAATATATTTACCCGATGAAAGTTTAAATATTTCCTTTTTCCTGTCTGTTATTTTAAGAAACCTGCCTTCCAAAATTGTACCGATATCTCCTGTATGTATCCATCCGTCTTTCAGTATTTCATCGGTCAGATCAGGTGCTTTATAATAGCCTATCATTGTGTGTGGACCTTTTGTGAGAATCTCACCATCGTTGGCAATTTTAATCTCAACACCAGGAATAGCCGGCCCTACAGTTCCAAACCTTACATCCTTAGCTTTGAAAGGGTTAACAGAAATAACCGGAGATGTTTCTGTTAAACCGTAACCTTCAATAATTGGAAGTCCGGCTGCCCAGAAAATTCGTGCAAGCCTGATTTGAAGGGCAGCACTACCTGAAACCATAAGTTTAACACCACCAAGGGCTGCCTGCCATTTGCTGAAGATTAATTTTCTGGCTATTTTAAGCTTAAACATGTAAAAAGCACTTTTGCCGGTTAACTCATATCTATTACCAAGGTTAACTGCCCAGAAGAAAAGTTGCTTTTTTATACCTGTCAGGTTTTTACCTTTGTTTATGATACTGTCATATATTTTTTCCAGAAGCCGGGGTACTGCAGTCATTATTTCCGGGTTTACCTCTTTTATCAGTTCGGTTATCATACCCATATTTTCGACGTATGAAATACTGATTCCCTTGTAATAGAAATGGTAGTTTACCATTCTTTCATATACATGGCAAAGAGGAAGAAAACTCATTGCTTTGTCACCATACCCAAAAGGATGTATATCATTAATGGATTTAAAGTTGCTAACAAGATTATTGTGTGATAACATAACGCCCTTTGGCTGGCCTGTTGTTCCTGATGTATAAATAATAGTAAGCAGGTCTTCGGGTTTAATAGAATCCCCGATCTTCATTACCTCCTCTTTGAATTTATCTTCGCTTTTCTTTCCCTCTTCAATAAGTTCATCGAATTTTTTCAACCCTTCAACTTCATCAAAGGAATATACATTTTTAATCTCCTTAATATTGGCAATAGCATCATTTACCCTCTTGTAAATAGAGCTGTTTGAAACGATAACAACCTGAACTTCGGCATGTCTGAGAATATAATCATACTCCTCAGCTCCGATAGTCGGGTAGATAGGAACATGTATCATTCCCGCTTTTGCCAGTCCCATATCGACAAAATTCCATTCCGGGCGGTTTCCTGTTATTGTTGCGACTTTATCGCCTTTTTTTAATCCAAGCGACATCAAACCGTAACTAACCCAGTTTGAGTAGTCCCTTACATCTTCTGTTGAATAGTCAATCCACTCTTTACCGATCTTTCCGGAAAGGGCAGCTTTCCTGGGATATTTCTCAATATTCCAGTCAATAATGTCGAATGTTCTTGTTACTTCCATTAGTTCAAATATTTATTTGGGCAATTGTACTAATTTTTTTCGAACAAATAAAATTAATTATTCTTCAGAGAATGATTTATGGACTAAGTGATTGTATTACAGTGTGTAATACTGACAGATATACAGTAGTGTTTTCGACCGTTTTTAAAAACAGGTCTATGAAACCGTATTCTTAAAGGTTATTAACGATTTCTTTTATTTTTTTGAGGGCTGCACCGATACCTTCCGGATTATTGCCTCCTGCTGTTGCAAGAAATGGTTGTCCACCACCACCACCGTTTATCTCCCTGGCTGCCTCCCTGATTATTGTACCTGCATTCAGCTTTCTATCCCTTATCAGATCGTCACTGACCATAACTACCAGATTGGCTTTCCCATTCTGTTCAGTTCCTGCTGCAAAAAGTACACTTTCACCTGTTTCGCGTACTCTGGATGCGATTGATTTCAGCATATCAACAGAGGTAGCTTTAATATGGCCGGTTACTACGGTGATACCATTAATTACCTCACTTCGTTCCATCAGTTGAGTTTTAAAGATCAAAGCCGCTTCGGCTTCCAACTGTTCTACTGTTTTTTTTAAAGTTGAATTCTCAGAAATAAGTCTGCTTACAGCATCAGGAAGGTTTCCTGCCGGTCCTACTAATTCTTTTATCTTTTCAAGTGTATCGAGTTTATTACCAAGGTATTCAAATGCCGTTGCAGATGTAATAGCTTCAATTCTTCTTACTCCGGCAGCAACACCACTTTCTGAAATAATTTTAAAAAGACCGATATTCCCGGTTGATTTGACATGTGTTCCTCCGCACAGTTCAACAGATTTCCCAAATGTGATAACTCTGACCCTGTTGTCATATTTTTCCCCAAACAGCGCTATGGCACCTTTATCAAGAGCCTCTTCCATAGATATATTATTAAGTATATCGGCAGATAAATCTTCCCTGATCATACTGTTTACCAGTTTTTCTATGTTTTTCAGCTCCCCGGGGGTTAATTTTTGAAAGTGGCTGAAGTCAAATCTTAATTTCTCATGGTTAACAAGCGAACCTTTCTGTTCGACATGGGTGCCCAGAACTTCACGGAGTGCATAATGGAGCAGATGTGTTGCACTGTGGTTATATGCAGTATAGTGCCTTTTCTGCCTGTCTGCAATTGCAGTAAACCCGGCTTTCGGCTCAACCGGAATTTTGTGTGTAATATGTAAGTTGAGGTTATTCTCTTTAATAGTATCGGTAACCGGTATCTTTTCAGAATCATTGAATATATATCCTGTATCACCTGCCTGTCCACCCGACTCTGCATAGAAAGGGCTGCTGTTAAAAACTAACTGGTAAATATCTTTTCCTTTTGTTCTGACTTTCCTGTATTTGGTTATCTCTATGTTACCTGTAGTATCTTCGTAACCGGTAAATACAAATGAAGTATCATCTTTTAGTATGATCCATTCTTCTGTCTCCTTAATAGCATCAGCTCTGGAT
Organism: Bacteroidales bacterium; assembly: GCA_030596125.1. Lineage (GTDB taxonomy): Bacteria > Bacteroidota > Bacteroidia > Bacteroidales > VadinHA17 > JAUVKT01. The sequence continues at coordinate 29,053 of JAUVKT010000005.1, forward strand.
CTGTCTCTCTGTTTTTTCATTTCCTGCTCAAATGCTGCAATATCTACCTCTATCTTATTTTCTTTCAGAATAAGCTGAGTAAGATCGAGGGGAAACCCGTATGTGTCGTAGAGTGTAAATGCATCAGATCCGTTAAAAATTCGATTTTTACTTTTTTTAAGTTCAGTGAGTTTCTTCTCAATCAGTTTTATCCCTTTCCCAAGAGTGTTAAGAAATGTTTTTTCTTCCTGAAGTATTACCTGGGTTATATGTTTTTCCTGGTGGCTTAATTCGCTGAATGTATCTCCCATAATGTTAATCAATACAGGAACAAGTTTGTAGATAAAAGGATCATTGCAGGACAGGTAGGTGTAGCCATATCTGATTGCCCGCCTGAGGATTCTACGGATCACATAGCCAGCTTTATTATTTGACGGCATTTGCCCGTCTGCAATAGAAAACGAAACAGCCCTGAGATGATCGGCCACAACCCTCATAGCTATATCACTGTCATTCTTTTTTCCATAGGTTAATCCGGTTATAGCCGCAATCTCTTTAATGATGGTTTGAAAAACATCAGTGTCATAACTTGAAGTTTTACCCTGCGTAACCATACATAGTCTTTCGAAGCCCATCCCTGTGTCAACATGCTTCTGTGGCAGAAGTTCCAGGGCTCCATCCTGTTTCCTGTTGTACTGAATAAAAACCAGGTTCCATATCTCAATAACCAGAGGATGATCTTTGTTAACGAGTTGATGACCCGGGGTAGCGGCCCTTTCGTTATCGCTTCGCATGTCAATATGTATCTCAGAACATGGTCCGCACGGACCGGTATCTCCCATTTCCCAGAAGTTATCTTTTTTTGATCCGTTTATTATCCTGTTTTCGGGATCATTAAAACACTTTCCCCAGTATCCTGCAGATTCGTCATCCCTTTCAATATCTTCATCTTTGTTCCCTTCAAAAACCGTTACATAAATTCTATCGGCTGGAATATTCAATGCTGAGGTCAGAAATTCCCAACCCCATTCAATAGCCTCTTTTTTAAAGTAATCTCCGAAAGACCAGTTTCCCAACATTTCAAACATGGTATGATGGTATGTATCGTGTCCGACTTCTTCAAGATCATTATGTTTGCCAGACACCCTTAAACATTTCTGAGTATTTGCAACACGTTTATATTCAGCGGCTTGGTGTCCAAGGAAAATGTCTTTAAACTGGTTCATACCTGCATTTGTGAACATCAGGGTTGGATCATTCTTTATGATCATAGGCGCTGATGATACAATCTGGTGATGTTTTGATTTAAAGAAATTAAAAAAAGCCTCTCTTAGTTCTTTTGAGTTCATAGTAATCGTACTTCTGTGATAATGATCTGTTAAGTGGTTTGTAAAATTAGTTTATTTAATTTAAATTTGCTTCCCAAGTCGTTAAAAAACCAGATTAAAACCTTGATATTAAGGAAGAAATATTTACTAGATAAGGAAAAATTACTTTACAGGCAGGTAAGACTAAGCTTCAGGGAAAAATTGGTAAGAATATTTTTCGGATTAGTCTTGTCCCTTGTATTGGCAACCTTTTATGGCATAGGTTTTAAGAATCTGTTTGGATCACCCAAAGAGAAAATGCTGGAGGCTCAGGTAGAAGAGTTGAGATACAAGTACTCTCTGCTTGTGGAAGATTTTAATATCATTGATAAGAGTCTTGTTGGGATTGTCGGTGCTGAGGATAATATTTTCAGGCCGGTACTGGATATGGAGACACTTACTGAGTCATTCAGGCAGACCGGAGCAGGGGGGTCAAAAAAATATGAGGAGCTTGAGGGATATGAGAATTCAGCAATTATGATTTCTGCTACCCGCTATCTGGATGAACTGATAAGACGAACCTATGTGCAATCAAAATCGTTCGAGGAGATCATTCCGGTAGCTGAAGACTGGAAGAACAGGATTGAGCATATCCCCTATATTCGGCCTGTTAATGTAACAATACCCCTTGGAGATGGAATTAAGTTCAGGAATCATCCTGTACTTGGAATTTCCAGATGGCATTATGGTCAGGATTTTTCAGCCCCGCCGGGGACAAAGGTATATGCCACAGGATCGGGTCTGATTACTAAAGCAGCGTGGACACCTTATGGGTTTGGTAATCGTGTTGAAATTAACCATGGGTATGGGTTTAAGACAATTTATGGACATTTAAGCGGGTTTAATGTTGAGACCGGACAGGAGGTTCAAAGAGGTGATCTGATCGGCCTGTCAGGAAGTACCGGCGTCTCTTCCGGTCCGCATTTGCATTACGAGATACATTATAATGGAAAAGTTCAGAATCCGCTTTATTTCTTTGACGACAACATTACCATGACAGAGTATAACAGTATGATAAATGCTCTTATCTGTGATACCCTTCGTTAAACATTCGTTAATTTATTATGTTAATTTGTTGATAAGTGTGTAATTATCAGATATGTTATTTATAAATTAGTACTATATTTGCCTCGATTGCAGATAATATTATGGCAAAAACAAAATATAAGTATAACCCTGATTCACTAAGTTTTGACAGGATACGACTTAGCTATCGTGAGCGGTTTTTACGTTTCCTTGCCTATTTTGTCGGATCGCTGCTCCTTGCAGGTCTCTATGGAGGTATCTTTACCTACCTGATTGACTCTCCAAAGGAGAAAGCCCTGAAACGTGAAATCTCGCAACTGGATTTACAGTATGAACTTATGAATCGTGAGATGAACAAGGTTGAAAAAGTATTATTGCATCTCCAGGAGACAGATGATAATCTTTATCGTACGATTTTTGAGGCAGAGCCAATCTCTACATCACTCAGAGAGGGAGGTATTGGGGGTGTTAACAGGTATAAAGAGCTGGAGGGGTATAAAAATTCCACTGTTGTGATTGAAACAGCTTCGAGGCTGGATAAAATATTGAAAAAAGTTTATGTTCAGTCAAAATCATTTGACGACCTGATTATACTTGCAAGCGAAAAAGAGGATATGCTGAGAAGAATACCTGCTATTATGCCTATCAGCAACAAAGATCTTAAAAGGACTGCTTCGGGATGGGGGTACAGAATTCATCCAATATATAAAATAAGGAAGTTTCATTATGGTATGGATTTTACCGCTCCTACTGGCACGGATATTTATGCTACCGGTGACGGGAAAATATACCGTGTAATATCATCGCAGAGAGGACTTGGAAAACATATTATTATTGATCATGGATATGGCTATTCGACTGTTTATGCCCATATGAACGGTTTTAATGTCCGAAAAGGTCAGAAAGTTAAAAGGGGAGATGTAATAGGCTTTGTAGGAAGTACAGGTTTGTCTACAGCACCCCACCTGCATTATGAGGTAAAACTTAATGGCAAACACATCGATCCGGCTAACTATTTTTTCAATGATCTTACTCCCGACGAGTATGACAGGATGATTATTTTAGCAATGAAGAGCGGACAATCATTTGATTAAAATAATATCTCTTAATGCATCACCTCCTGCTTGCCAGATCAATTATTATTATTCTATTATTATCAGTTCTTCTGCCATTTTCTTTTGGGCAGGGAAGTGATATTGATACGCTGAATAGTGAGAAAGAGATTGTGATTACCGCTGTCGGGGATATAATGTTAGGCACTGCTTTTCCGTCTGGTGAATATCTTCCGCCTTATGATAACCCTTATCCCCTTATGGAGTCAGTATTCCCGCTTCTGGATGGTTCGGATATTCTGTTTGGCAACCTGGAGGGACCCTTTTCAGGAGACGAGAAACTGGTGAAAAGATGCAGGGATACTACCAAATGCTATGCATTCAGGATGCCTGAACATTATGCTGCAGTACTTGATTCTGCAGGTTTCAATATATTAAGCCTTGCCAATAATCATATAATGGATTTTGGATCAGAAGGGCTGAATAATACGGCAAGGATACTCGACTCCCTTGATATTAAATTTGCCGGTCCGGATAAATATCCGTTTTCAATATTTACAATTGATTCGGTGAAATATGGATTTTGTGCTTTCTCCCCCAACAAAGGGACACTTAACATTACCGATACCATTTTGGCCAAAAAGGTTGTAAGAATGCTTGATGACACATGTGATATTGTAATAGTTTCATTTCATGGTGGAGCAGAAGGGGCAGAGCATCAGTATGTCACACGTAAGGAGGAGTTATTCTACGGAGAGAATCGCGGTAATGTTTACAGGTTTGCCCATATGGTTATCGATAATGGTGCAGATGTTGTATTAGGCCATGGTCCGCATGTGACCCGGGCAATTGAAGTATACCGCGACAGATTTATCGCTTACAGCCTTGGTAATTTCTGTACTTACAGGAGATTCAATATTTCAGGGCCAAACGGGTATGCCCCGGTGATTAAGGTAAATACCAATATATTTGGTAAATTTATAAAAGCATTAGTATTGCCTGTTTATCATAATAGTTACGGGCATGTTAAATCCGATCCGAACAGAAGAGCAATAATCAGGTTACAGCAACTTGTTATATCGGATTTCCCTGAGTCGGTAGTGTTAATTACAGATGACGGATTGATTAAATTAAAATGATAATTATGAGCGGACATGAAGAGAAAAGAGAAAAACTTTTTTATTCTATCGGTGAAGTAGCTGACATGCTGGGAGAACAAACCTCTGCTGTAAGATACTGGGAGAAGGAGTTTGATATTATCAAACCTCGAAAAAATAAGAAAGGTAACAGACTTTTTACTCCGTCAGATGTAGATAATCTTAAGATAATACATTACCTGTTAAAGAAAAGGGGCATGACAATTGCCGGTGTGAAAAAGAAAATGTCAGATAATCCTCAGGATGTCAGAAATAATCATAAAGTGATTGAATCATTGCAACGTATAAAGGATACACTGATAGATATCAGGGATAACAGGTAAAAAACAGATTATGACAGTAGAAGAAATTTCAGGACATCTTTCGTCGGTAATCCCTGTTTCATACAAGGAGCCATATGATAATACAGGTCTTATTGTTGGAGATCCCGGGTGTGAGATCGATAATCTTATCCTTTCCGTTGATGTGACCGATGAGGTAATGGATGAGGCTATTAAATCGGGTGCAGGCATGATCGTCTCACACCATCCTCTGATTTTCGGCGGACTTAAGAAGCTGACAGGGTCGTCATTTGTCGAAAGAATTGTAACAAAGGCTATTAAGAATGATATAGCATTGTATGCTGCACACACTAATCTTGATGTAATACCCGGAGGAGTTAGTTACAGGATGGCAAAAAAGTTAAACCTTAAGAATGTTACTCCCCTGGTGCCTATGGAAGGGAATCTTGTTAAGATAATAGTTTTTGTTCCTGAATCAGATGCAGAGAAAGTAAGAAATGCCATGTTTAATGCCGGTGGCGGTACAATTGGTAATTATGATCACTGTAGTTTCAACTCTGATGGTTATGGCACATTCAGGGCAGGAGAGGGGACAAACCCATATACGGGAATCATTGGCCTGGATCACCAGGAGAAAGAGGTGCGTATCGAAATGATAGTTCCTGATCACCATAAATCCGGAGTCCTGCAGGCAATGACAGGCGCTCACCCCTACGAAGAGGTCGCATATGATATTTACCGCCTCGAAAATCTGATGCCCGGGGCCGGCATGGGTGTTATTGGTGATTTAAATGAACCTATGGATGAAAAACCCTTTATTGAATCCCTGGTATCTGTATTTGATTCAGCAGGATTGAAGCATAGTAATTTTACCGGTGAAAAAATTTCCAGAGTGGCACTTTGTGGTGGTTCGGGAGCCTCCCTGATAAAGGATGCTCTACGATCTGACGCAAATATATTTGTAACAGCCGATGTTAAATACCACTCCTTTTTTGATGCAGATGGTAGAATGGTTATAGCAGATATCGGACACTATGAAAGTGAGAAATTTGCACTTGAAATTTTATATGAAATAATTACAAAAAAATTCCCTAAATTTGCAATCCGATTTTCTAAAGTAAATACAAATCCGGTAAACTATTTTTAAGCATGGCAAAAGTAAAAGCAAAGGTGAGCGAAAAAGAGATGACCGTTGAGGAGAAGCTTCAAACTTTATTTAAACTTCAACTAGTAGATTCAGAGATAGATAAGATAAGAGTATTAAGAGGAGAACTGCCTCTTGAAGTCCAGGACCTGGAGGATGAAGTTGCAGGGTTAGAAACCCGAATTAATAAGTTGCAGGAGGAGACTAATGATATTGAGGGTGCTATATCAAAAAAGAATAACGAAATAGTTGATTCGCTGGAGTCGATCAAAAAGTATGAGGATCAACAGAATAATGTCAGGAATAACCGGGAATATGACTCTCTTTCTAAGGAGATAGAATACCAGACCCTTGAGATTGAACTTTGTAATAAGAGGATAAAAGAGTTTACAGCCCGTAAAGAGGAGAAAGACAAAATCTTTAATGAGTCCAAAGGATCATTCGATGAGATGAAGGATGACCTTGGTACTAAAAAATCTGAACTTGATTCTATAGTTGCAGATACAAAAAAAGAGGAAGAGGTACTTATAAAGAAATCTGAAGGGATTGAGAGAATAATCGAGGAGCGACTTGTAACAGCATATAAAAAAATCAGGCAAAATGCCCGAAACGGACTCGCAATAGTTCCTGTCCAGAGAGATGCCTGTGGGGGTTGTTTTAACCAGATCCCACCACAGCGTCAACTGGATATTAAATCTAGAAAAAAGATCATTGTTTGTGAATATTGCGGTAGAATACTTGTTGACGATGAAATTATTGGCGAAGAATAAACTTATATAGTATTACTCCACAAAGGGCTGCCATCTGTTGGGGCCCTTTTTTATTAGAAGGCAGTCGGCCCTCCTTCGCTCTCCACTTCGTTTCAAGCTTCGGAAGGGCAAAGCAGTCAGCAGTCTTCAATCTTAAAACTTTAGTCACTTTTAACTTTAGTCACTTTAGTTCACTTTAGTCACTTCTTCATTTAGTCACTTCTAACTTTAGCTCACTTATAACTTCTTTTCAACTATATTTGTATCATAGAAAAAACAATCTTTATAATGATATCTTCCGAATTTAAGAGAGCTATTCTTGAGGGTATACCTGGGGTTCTTCCGTCTGTAAGGAGTTGGGATGATACAGTCAGCCACCCTCCAAAGCGTAAGGATATTCTTAACTTGAGTGAGAAGAAACTTGCTCTCAAAAATGCATTAAGATATTTTCCTGAGAAATTTCATAGTAAACTGGCTCCCGAGTTTGCACAGGAACTCAAAGAGTACGGAAGAATTTATATGTATCGTTTTCGTCCGGATTACGAGATAAAAGCACGTCATATTGATGATTATCCGCATAAATCAAAACAGGCGGCAGCTATTATGCTGATGATCTCCAATAACCTTGACAGGGTTGTTGCCCAACATCCTCATGAATTAATAACTTATGGAGGTAACGGGGCAGTTTTTCAAAACTGGGCGCAGTACAGGCTTACCATGAAATACCTTGCTGAGATGACTGATGAGCAGACGCTTGTTATGTACTCAGGTCATCCGATGGGCCTGTTCCCATCTCACAGAGATGCTCCAAGGGCTGTTGTTACAAATGGAATGGTTATTCCGAATTACTCATCGCCGGATCACTGGGAGAAGTTTAATGCACTGGGCGTTTCACAATATGGTCAGATGACGGCCGGTTCTTATATGTATATCGGTCCGCAGGGTATTGTACATGGAACAACAATTACTCTCCTTAATGCCTGCCGTAAGATCGGATTTGAAGGAGAAGAGATGAAAGGACATCTTTTTGTCTCATCAGGTATGGGTGGGATGTCGGGTGCTCAGCCAAAAGCGGCTAATATTGCAGGTGTGATTTCCGTTATTGCTGAGGTTAATGAGAAGGCTATTGCAACCCGTCATAGCCAGGGATGGGTAGATGTGATTATCAGTTCACCTGATGAACTTGTTGGAAGAGTAAAGAAAGCTCTTAAAAGCAAAGAAACGGTTTCGATTGCTTATCATGGGAATATTGTTAATGTATGGGAGTTGTTCTATGAAAATGATATTAAGGTTGATCTTGGATCTGACCAGACCTCCCTTCATAATCCGTGGGCAGGAGGTTACTACCCGGCAGGCCTTACCTTTAATGAATCAAACAGGATGATTCGTGAGGAACCGGAGAAGTTTAAGGAACAGGTACAGGAATCATTAAGGAGGCAAGTCAGGGCAATACAGAAACATACTGAAAAGGGAACATATTTCTTTGATTATGGAAATGCTTTTTTGCTGGAGGCATCAAGGGCGGGAGCCGATATTGTGAATAATGACGGGACCTTTATTTACCCTTCTTATGTTCAGGATATAATGGGACCACTCTGTTTCGATTATGGTTTTGGACCATTCAGATGGGTTTGCTGTTCAAACGATCCGGCAGATCTGCAAAAAAGTGATAAAATCGCAACAGATACATTGAGGTCAATAATGAAAGAGTCACCCGTTGAGATAAGTCAGCAAATGGCAGATAACATTCATTGGGTTGAAGAGGCAGGAGAAAACAGACTGGTTGTGGGCTCACAGGCTCGCATATTATATGCCGATGCTGAAGGGAGAGCAGAGATAGCTTCGGCGTTTAACAAGGCTATTGCCGATGGAGAAATATCTGCTCCTATTGTCCTGGGGCGTGACCATCATGATGTTTCAGGAACTGACTCACCATACAGGGAGACATCCAATATTTATGATGGCTCGGGTTATACTGCCGATATGGCAATTCAGAATGTTATTGGCGACTCGTTCAGGGGTGCTACATGGGTATCCATACATAACGGTGGCGGAGTAGGATGGGGTGAGGTTATTAATGGTGGATTTGGAATGTTGCTCGATGGCACTGATGAAGCTGAGAGAAGGCTCCGGTTGATGCTTCACTGGGATGTGAATAACGGAATTGCCAGAAGAGGATGGGCACGCAATGAGGGTGCGCTTTTTGCTGCAAAAAGAGAGATGGAACGGACACCCGGACTACAGATCACTTTACCAAATATTGCTGATGATGAATTAGTGGATGGAGTAATTTAATATTTCCCATTTGCAAGCATTACCAGCATGCAGTCTTCCACAACCTTAATTCCGTTTTTTTTAGCCAGCTCTGCCAGCTCAGGATTAATGGTGCCGGGATTGAATATTAATCTTTCTGGTTTCAGGGCGATAATATAGTCATAGTACTCTTTCTGATGATGCGGGTTGAGGTAAAGTGTGATTGTATGTATCTGGTCTATATCCAATGGCTTGCCGGTCCTGATTTTAAGTCCCTCAAGGTCAACATCTTTTCTTCCGATTGCAACAATAGGAATCTCCCTGCGTTGCAGGCTCCTAACTGCTTTGTATGCAAACCGGCTGGGCTTGGGGCTGGCACCCAGAACAAGAGTACATTTTTCCATAGAATAGTAGTTTGTATCAGACTAATTGTATCAAAACAGAAGCAATTGCGACAACTCCCTCTTCCCGTCCGGGGAATCCCATTCTTTCAGTAGTTGTAGCCTTTACACCGATTCGTGTGGATTCAATTCCGATAATCTCCGATAATCTCTTTTTTATTGAATCAATGTGTGGTGATAATCTGGGATTTTCAAGACAAACAGTTGAGTCTATGTTGACAGTTATGAAACCATTTAATCTTATTAACTCAATAGTTTTTTCAAGTAATATTTTACTGTCAATATCCTTGAACCGTTCGTCGGTATCCGGGAAATGATACCCAATATCCCTTAAGCCGGCGGCACCCAGAAGTGCATCACAAATAGCATGTATAAGCACATCACCGTCGGAATGGGCCACTGCCCCTTTATCTGATGGAATTAAAACACCTCCGATCCAGAGAATCAGGCCCTTTTCAAGCCTGTGAAAATCAATTCCCTGACCGATCCTGACATCCATCAACTTGCTGACTTAATATTCCTTAAGGCATTGAATTCGAAGGAGAGAGAGAACCTGAGAGTTCGGGCCAGAGGATGGTTGTGGATAAGTGGCATAAGGTATGAAACATCGAGTGAAAACACATTCATCATAAGACCGGCACCGGCTGTAAAATATTTCCGGTTTCCTTTGCTCGCGTGTTCATGGAAATATCCACCGCGGATTGCAAACTGGTTATTGTAGATATATTCTGCCCCGAATGAATAGGTTATCTCATGAAGCTCTTCTGTTAAACCTCCGGGTGCATCCGCGAAAGACTGGAATATTGCAATTGGCACTCCAACATTCGGATCCTTACCCTTTATTATTTCCCCGGTATTAATATCTCTGATGGGAGGTGTGGGAACCAGAAGCTTGTTAAGATCAATAAATAAGGCGATCTTATTATACTCGTCAAGATAAAATGCTGTACCCGTTCCAATTCTCAGGTTCATAGGAATAAAATCGGGATCACGTGAATCTGTATAGCTCATCTTTGAGCCAATATTGGATATATTAGTTCCGAAAGAGAGTTCAGAATCCTTACCTGAAATTGAGATCTCCTTTATGTAGAAAAATGATATATCTGATGCAAATGAGATGCCGGGTTTAGTTTCTGTTATGCCATCGTAATATCCTCCTGTCAGATTTGAATATATGAACCGGAAAGCTATAGATCCTGATAATACATCTGTTAGCTTGCGCGAGTAACCTGCATCAATACTAAACTCATTTGCCCTGAAGATGAGTTGTTCATTCCCAAAATTGTCTGTAAAGGGTATATCCCCGAGGCTTGAATAGAGTAGGCTTGTACTTAACACCTGTTTATCATCGATCCTGTAATAACCTCCGAGGTATGCAATATTTATATCCGGAACCAGTGTCCTGAGCCATGGAGAATATGCTATACCGATGCCGCCTTCTCCGTCAATAAATGCATATTTTGCCGGGTTCCAGTGCATACTGTAAATGTCGGGTGATGTAGCAACTCCAACATCACCCATTCCGCCTGCCCTGCTGTCGGGAGCTATTGTCAGGAATGGGACAACAGTCTGAATTGCATTCAGATCATCCTGCCCGATTGCTGTACTTACCGGCAATATAAGACAGATAATAATAAAATAAATAGGTGCCTTTTTTCTCATTAGATTTCAGTTTTCAATAGCAAATATAAAACAATTTTAATCTCTTTTTATTGTATAGCAGCTATAAAATAACCATTCTCCCTGATATTCGGGACTTTTCGCCATTGCTCGTAGTAATAATCACCGAATAGATATATATCCCTCTCCCTACCCGGTTTCCTCCTTCGTCGTAACCGTCCCACATAATGGGATTCAGTTTATATCCCGATGGTGTTTGTGTAGTCACAATTCTTTTTACCAGTGTTCCGCCTGTGTTGAAGATCATGATCTCAATCTCCATTTCTGTGTCGGGCCGGTTATGTTCGAGGTTGATATTCGTATTGTAAATCACAGGGTTAGGATAGTTTAATAACTTGTTGAGTATAAATTCCTCTCCTGTATCAACAAAAAAGATCAGTGTCTCGGTTGATGAGTTGTTGTAGTTATCCCAGGCCTTCAGATTAATGGTATGGTCTCCTGATTCGAGGTTGCTGAGTTGATATCTGATGCTCCCTGATATATAGGTGTTAAGATCATTCTCATAATAGTTATTTAATACAACTGAGCCTGCCCTGTTATCATCAAGGTAGGTAACAATATCATGTCCGATACCGGTACCTGCCGTATTTATTCCTCCGGGGTCATTTATGAGAGCAAGCAGAACGGGGTCACTGTCAGTTAAACCACCGGTTTTGAATAGTGTGTCATTCATAAACAGGTGAATTACCGGTCCGGAAGTGTCAGCGGTAACAAAATTATTAAAGCCTCCTATCAGAAGCGAGGTATCTGCACCCGTAAAATCATTATTCTCTGAATTTGCATAATAACTGATCTTTCCATAACCGGTTGTGTAATTGATATCTCTGGGTATAAACATATTTACCTGAAAGTTCCCGTCGATTATTTCTGCTTTCCCTTTAAAGAGAATCTTGTCCTGATTGTTAAAATCATAACTATTCCCTCCATCATTGGCAAGTGTGGAAACTTTGTATGCCTTATCGAAAGCCGATGTATATATAAAACCGTTAAAACCTGATAGTCTGTTTCCTGACCAGTCTTCTAAATGACCTTTAAGACGAACCTCAGAAAGAGCTTTAATAGTGTCGGTGAACATGGCAACAGCCACCTCATTTACAGAATCTGTTACAATAGTTCCATGCCAGGGGTATGCCAGTCTGATAGCAGGATCGCCAAGCAGAGTAAAATTTCGTTTATTATCCCCTGAGCCGGCATTGTTTTTTGCTTTTCTCATAATATCTCCGAGAGCAAGTCCTTTTCCGTTTTCATCAAGTTCAAACGCGTTTTCATATATCCGGCTGTTGAGAATATAGTTGGGAGCTGAATATACAATCCTTGTGGTTGTAAGCAGGGCAATACCGCCACCATCCGGATTAAGCAGCACCATCTCTCCGGCAGAAGGCTTTGTAGATATTGCACCTGTTCCCATATCAAGTTCAATATCATCAAACCTGCTGAACTCACATGTAGCAGTAATAAATACAGCCAGTTTTGACTTGTTATTCCATGAATTAATGTCTTCCACCTTAATAACCCGTTCATGGGCAAGACCTATTTCACTGCCATGACCAAGATAGTTTAAGATAAGACATCCTGCTTCAATCCTTTCATTTATTGATTTGGTAGCTGCCGGATAAGCATCTCCGCTTATTGATGTCTCCTGGTTATATGAATCAAGGTATATCTTATCAAAATTAAAAAATGGGGCTACAGATGAAATTGTTTTAGAAAGACTTTCAGCATCATTAATATGCGTGTTGTTGTCTTCATCGTCTGCAACCATGCAAATAATATTTCTCCAGGGGCCCATTGATTCCGGACTGATATAGTTTTCAATCTTTTTCAGAATCAGAGAAGCCTGAGTTGTATCATAAACCGGCAATCTTCCTATGCCAATATCAATGTAACCAGTTGATTCGCCTTCTCCCGGATCAAGGAGCCCATAATAATCATCAGATGTAAATGATAGAATAGCGATATTTGAGTTAAGTGTCTGGTATGTTGGAATATAATTAGGATTATCAGGTGGCTGTATCTTGTTCTCGTACGATCCGTCACCAAACAGAAGAAGGTATTTCAATGGTCTTTCTCCCTCTTTATTCCTGTTATATACCATCCTTATATAATTTCTTATTGCCGAGATGTCGTTTATTCCACCGCTAAATTCGTTATAGATCTCTTCAGGTGTAATTACCAGACTGATAAGTTGATCATTCTCAAAGTGAATTTGTGCAAGCTCTTCAGCATAATCTCTGAAAATTTCGTGAGTAACGATAATCATATCGCATTCGGCCGGATAATGGAGATTCTGGTTAACAATTTTTTCACTTATCTCTGAAGGTTTAATGGCATCTGTTACCCTGAAGGCAAAAAACTCCCGTAATGAATCGGTCCTGGTAATAAATGAGATTCCTCCTGTAATATTTTCTGATGGAATAGAAAATGGTGAAATACTGTTGGTTACATCCCATATTATAAGATCATCATTTCCTGAAGTCAGATTAAAGCGTGTAATATTACCAGCAGCAACTCCCTTTTGATCGATCACTGAAAATGGGTATCCCTGGTATTCAAGTTTTTTTCTGTAGTGCAGGGTGAGATAGTCAAGCCATCCATTTGCACTGCTATTCCCATTATTATAAAATTTGAGTTCCAGGCTGGGGCCAACATCCATCGGGTTAAATTCGCCTGAAATATCAATACTTCTGGCAAATATGCCGGCAGTATTAAAAACATTTATTTCCGGTACCATAATTGATGAAATAGTAGTGCTGTTGCTCTCAAGTCTGAATGAGGTCATCACAGAAGAGCGGGCCAGAACCTTTATACTGTATTTTACCTGTTCTCCGGGTTCAAGGCTGGAGTTTTGCAAGATAGAATTGAGATATACAGGAACATTAGCAGATACGGGTTCATACCATTCTCGCCCGGACTTTAAAATATTATCAGTCTCATTTTCATGGATCTCAAGCCAGTCACCATAATCAGTAACATAGTTCTCGGTATAAACACCGTTTTCTTCTTCAATTATTAAAGGTTCTCTGCCGGCAGTAATAAAAAAACAGGTTGTGTCGGAATAGTAATGGCGCTGATGCAGGAAGCCATCTTCAGCACTGAATTTCCATCTGTGGGGAGAGTCGGCATAAAACAGGATATAGTCACCTGCGTTAAATATTCCGTCGCTGCCTGTTTCAACCCTGCAGGGAATCTTTACAAGATCATCAGGTGACGGTTCATCATTGTAATATGACAATAATCCCCAATTGTTACCGTACAAAGCAGGAATGATGCCTGCCGTAAGATCCATAAAATCAAGGTCTGAATAATCCAGTCTGATAACGCCTTTACCAAATACTTTTATTTTATACCAGTTGCCTTCAGACAATACCGATGAGGTAGAATAACTTTGACCATAAACCCGGACCAAAGAAATACCAGTAAATAAAATCAATATCAGTACTATCCTAAAATACCTCATAAGACCAATAATAGGTAAAGATAAATTATTTGGCAAATATCTTTCTGATCACAATAATTAACGTGATTTTTTAGTTCATATTGCAGGATATATAGAAGATAATCTATTGAATCGTGGGTGTTGAGTGCTATATTTGTAATTATAAACAGAATAAATTGAAAATAGCGGGTGTCGTACTCTTTTTGATGATTATTTCATGCAGATTTTCTGCAACCGGACAGGATGTGGAGGGAAGCATGATTTACATTTCACGTATTATATCCAATCCGGCCTTTACGGGAGCATCACCCACTGGTGATATAAGATTGATATACAGGGATTTTTACCCTGGTAATGATTTTAATATAGGGTCGCTCTATTTCTCTTACGACTCATTTATCAAGAGGATCCATGGAGGGGCCGGGCTCTATGTTCAGGAGAACCGGATGGGTAATATTCTGAATGATTTAAGGGCGGGAGTGACATACTCATACCATTTGAGGGCAGGGAGGGATCTTTACGTAAATGCCGGGTTTATGGCATCTGTAATTCACAGGAATATAGATGTATCACAAATCGTATTTTCAGACCAGATAGATCCGTTTTTGGGGGTTGTATTACCAACAAATGAAGTGATTGATTTTAGTTCGAGGAGTCTGTTTGATGCCGGGATTGGGTTTCTGGTTATTTATAAGGATTATCACGCCGGGCTTTCGGTTAACCATCTGGCAAAACCTGATCTGACAGGCTCCGGCACATCCGGTTCAAAGCTGCAAAGAAGATTTACCTTTCATGCCTCCGGAATTTTTAAAATTGACGGATCGGACCTGTCATTAACCCCTCTGGCAGATATTAATTTGCAAAACCGATTCTTATGGGGCTCGGCAGGGATTGTTACAGGATATAAATTATTCAATATATCTGCCATAATGCACTATTCTGAGGCAGAAGGTATAAATTCATTACAAGCCGGGTTATTTGTTGAGTCGGGAAGAATAGGAGTGGGGTATAACTATTATTTTAACCCTTTTGTTTTTTCAAAACAGGTGCCGTTACAACAATCCAATACCGTAACCATTATTATTGGTTTAAATTTTGTTGAAAAAAGAGGGGATACAAAAGCAATAAATTATCCCAAATTGTAGTTATATTTAAGAATTAATAATAGTTTTATCAAAATTTATTATATTTGAATCATTGAAATAATACCAAAATCTAAAGTATTATGTATAAAAGCGCATCCTCGTTTCTGATTATTGTGGCTATTGTTTTTTTAGCTTCATGTGGAAGAGGCGATAATCCAAATGTCTCACCTACAACAGGTTGGGCGTATAACGATCCTGATAATGGTGGGTTTGAAGTAGTCCTCGGCGCTGAGCAGCAGACAGGACCTGGGTTGGTTCTTATTGAGGGAGGAACATTTACTACAGGCAAAGTCACGGAAGATGTTTTTTATGATTGGAATAATGCTGTCAGAAGGGTCACTGTATCATCCTTTTATATGGATGAGACAGAAGTTAGAAATATTGATTACCGGATGTACCTTTGGTGGCTTCAAAGAGTATATGTTGATTACCCGGAGGTAAGGATGAGGGCTCTCCCCGATACACTGGTATGGCGTAGTCCGCTTGGGTTTAATGATCCTTATGTTCAATATTATTTTCGTCACCCTTCCTATAATAACTACCCCGTAGTAGGAGTGACATGGGTACAGGCTAGTGATTATTGCCAATGGCGTACTGACAGGGTGAATGAGCAAATTATGATAGATGAAGGAATACTGAATTATGATCCAAACCAGATAAATGAGAATAACTATAATACTGATGCATATCTTGCCGGTCAGTATGAAGGAGTTGTAAACCAGAACCTTCCGAGTCTGGATCCTAACCAGCAGGAGAGAAGGGTAATGCTTGAGGATGGAATATTGTTACCACGATATCGCCTACCGACTGAGGCTGAGTGGGAATTTGCAGCGTATTCTCTAAAGGGTAATACATTCGAGGAGAGAATTTTTGAAAGAAGAACCTATCCATGGGACGGACATAATGTCAGGAATTCAGGTAAAAAGAATATGGGTGAATTTATGGCTAACTTCGTCCGTGGCCGTGGTGACCTTATGGGTGTAGCCGGTAGCCTTAACGATAATGGTAGTATCACCGTGGAGGTTAAGTCATACTGGCCTAATGATTACGGGCTATATTGCATGGCAGGTAATGTGAATGAGTGGGTAGCTGATGTTTACAGGCCGTTAAGCGCCGAAGATATTGATGGTTTTAACCCTTTCAGGGGTAATGTTTATACAGATCTTAGCAGGGATGCAAATGGTAACCTTCTTACCAAAGACCAATATGGAAGAATGCAGATTGATACTGTTCAGGATGCCGATGTGGCTAACAGGTATAACTACCAGAAAGGTGATTACAGGAACTACAGGGATGGTGACAGGAACTCAGCAATTAGTCAGACAGGATGGGCAGAAGCTGATGACTCACCGGGCTCTTCAAGGATGTATATTAGAACTGAAACAGAGCATTTTTCTCTTATAGATGATCAGGCAAGGGTTATAAAAGGTGGCTCCTGGAAAGACAGGGCTTACTGGCTTAATCCTTCTACACGCAGATATCTGGATCAGGAAGCATCACGTGATGACCTGGGTTTCAGATGTGCTATGATCCGGGTAGGTAGTCCTTCAGGATTTTAAATTATTTTGAAAATATATAAGGCCTCATTACGGGAGACTGTAATGAGGTTTTTTTTGAAATGAACAACAGTAAATTATTTGAATTAATCAGGGAACAGGGCTTACGGATTGCTACCGATTCCCGTACGGTTGAAAATGGAGATATCTTTTTTGCTCTTAGGGGAGATAACTTCAATGGTAATGTTTTTGCAAATGAAGCGATTGAAAAAGGGGCTGCTTTTGCTGTAATTGATGAACCGACCTGTTTAAACGATAAATGTATTTTGGTTGAAGATGTTCTCAGAACTCTTCAGGATATTGCAACACTTCATCGTGATTTGATTAACTGCCCGGTACTTGCTGTAACAGGAACCAATGGAAAGACCACCACTAAAGAGGTTCTGTCAGTCATAATGGGCCGGAAATTCAATGTGCACTCTACTACAGGTAACCTTAATAATCATATAGGTGTGCCACTTACAATTCTTGCAACCCCGGCGAATACAGATTTTATGATAATTGAAATGGGGGCAAACCATATTAATGAGATAGATAAGCTGTGCCGGATTGCCAAACCTGATTATGGTTTGATAACCAATATTGGAAAGGCACACCTCGAAGGTTTTGGCTCAGATGAAGGTGTTATCACTGCTAAAAGTGAGCTATATAATTTTATTGCATTAAACAGGGGTCTTGTTTTTTATAATGAAGAAAATGTATTGCTTGATAACCTTATGAATAAATTCGGGATTAAGGGAATTAAGTATATAGGGAGCGTTGATAGTCAAATAAAGATTGAAAAGGTTAACCTTAACCCATGGCTTTGTTTTGAGTTAGAATATAGACATGAAAAATTCAGAGTAGAGACCAAACTGTTTGGATTGTACAACCTTGAGAATATTAAGGCAGCTTTCACAGTTGGATTACATTTCGGAGTAAGAGTCAGTGTAATGGTTGAGGCTGTTAACTCATATTCTCCTGATAATAACCGGTCGCAGGTGGTTAAAACTTTCGGAAATATGGTTGTGCGTGACGCCTACAACGCAAACCCCGTAAGTATGATGGAAGCACTAACTTCATTTATTTTATCAGGTCAGGCACCAAAATCAGTTATTCTTGGGGATATGCTGGAATTGGGAGCCTATTCAGCAGAGGAACACCGGAAAATTGTTGAAGTGCTTCTGACGACGAAAAATATCTCTGCCTATCTTGTTGGTAACTGTTTTGCTGAAGCTGCCACAGGAACAGATATAAAGATTTTTAATACCACTGCTGATATGATCCCGTTTTTGGAAGCTAACCCTATATCAGGGAATTTTATTCTTGTTAAAGGATCAAGGGGGATTGGCCTTGAGAGTTTATATGACTTGCTGTAATCGATAGTATTTCTGCAGAGGAGATAAAATATATGAAATCCCTATAGCGATAGCCCGGTTTTACTTTCCGGCCAGATATCTGAAAATGTTTTTTTCCCTTTAAGATAATAGAGCCATACAATGCTTTTTCCCAGGATGAGTTTTCCGGGATTGCTTCTCCTGGAGCTAAGGATTTTCTCCCTTTTCATATCCAGGGCTTTTTGCTCCCTGTAATAATCTGTATGGGCCCGAACCACCTGTCTGAATGCCTTTATGTTTAGCATAAGGAGGAACCTTATGGCGGCAATTCCATCCAAAATCTTTCTGACGAATAATTTTTGTCTGAACCCTGCAACGGGCAGGTTCTTATGAAGAAGGTAAAGGTTATTCCGGAAATTGTAATATATCTTGGCCGGCGAATTGTAATTTAACGTTCCTCCGCCAATATGATAAATGACAGACTGAGGGATATAACAGACCCGATATCCCAGTGAATGTATCCTCCAGCACAGATCAATTTCCTCCATATGTGCAAAAAAACTTGTATCAAACCCCAGGGTCTCTCTCCAGACAGAAGAACGGATAAAGAGTGAAGCTCCACTGGCCCAGAAGATATCAGTTATATCATTATACTGACCATTATCCTCCTCTAAACGATCTAATATGCGTCCCCTGCAGAAAGGGTAACCATATTTATCAATAAATCCTCCTGCAGCTCCGGCATGCTCGAAAAGAGTTTTGTTACTATGGCTCAGTATTTTTGGCTGGCATGCCGCAACATCCTGATTTCGGTCCATAAAACTAATTACCGGTTCAAGCCAATTTTCGGTTACCTCTACATCTGAGTTAAGCAGTACAAAATATTCGGCCTCAATATGGTTCAGAGCCTCAACGTATCCTTCGGCAAACCCGAGATTCTTACCATTCTGTACTATTTTTACCCCGGGCACCTCTTTCTTAACCCAATTAACTGATTCATCTGTCGACCCGTTATCTGCCAGGATTACAGTGCATTCATCGGAAACAGTTTTTTCAACAACTCCCTTAAGGAATAATTTCAGGTAATCAATACCGTTCCAGTTTAATATTACTACAGCAGTCTTCATTCTTCAGGGTAACGTTTATGCTTCCATCTTCTATGTGTCCATAGCCAGAGTTCTGGTCTGGCGCGGATATGATCTTCGAGCTTTTTAACATGAAGGTTGGTTAACTCATTCTCTTTAAGATTGCGGGGATCTTCAGTAATTACATCTATATATAATTCGTAATGACCTCTCTTTATTTTATCAATCCTGAAATAGACAACCGGCATATTGAATTTCCTGGCTAATTTTTCTACTCCCAGATATACAGGGGTCTCCTGGTTAAAAAAACTGGTCCAGTATTGTATCTCTCCCCTGGGTGGAGTCTGGTCAGTTATAAGGGCTGTAAGTGTGTTTATCCCGTTTTTCATATTCGACAGAATTGCCCTGAGCGTATTGGCCATTGGTACCAGTTCCATCTCATGTTTTTGTCTGGCCCTGTTGAAATACCTGTCGAAATATTTGTTGTGCAGAGGTTTGTAAACTCCTATAACCTTATGGTCAATTACCTTTGGTAGGTCAACTGACCATTCCCAGTTTCCATAATGTCCCAAACAGGCAATAACACTCTTTCCTTCCTGTTTCAGCCTGTTAAGAACTGAGCAGTCTTTATAAACAAATCTTCTTTCCATTTCCGCATTGCTCATATGTTGAAGTTTTAACGTTTCAATAAACAGATCGGAAAGATGCCTGTAGAATTTTTTGCTTATAGTTATTATTTCGTTATTGTTTTTTTCAGGAAAAGAGTTACGAAGGTTATTCAAAACTACATTTTTGCGGTAACCGGGGAAATAATATAATGCCAGGTACAGAATATCCGAAAACAGATAGAGAACCCTTAGGGGCAATAAGGTTATAACCCAATTGAAAATAAAAAAGATGTAGAAAAAGATCGCTTTCATTTCCTTATTTCTCAGTGTTCATGATTTTATGTACAATAGAAACGAAGTCGTCGTATACAATCGAATTGGCGGCGACGACTTCTGCTCCAGATAAACCTTTACTTACACCCCCGAAATCGGTTACAATGCCACCTGCCTCCCGGATTAATAGTATTCCGGCTGTGATATCCCATGGATTGAGATTGTATTCGAAGAACCCGTCAAATCGTCCGCATGCAACATAGGCAAGGTCCACTGCAGCAGACCCCATTCTTCTTACGCCATGAGTATTACTGATAAAATATTTCAGGCACTCCAAATAATTATTAAGGCGGTTGTAATCTTTATAAGGAAATCCGGTTGCTACCAGCATGTCTCCGATTTCAGATGCTTTTGACACAGATATTCTTTTGTTATTAAGCCAGGCTCCGCCATTTTTCCATCCATAGAACATCTCGTCCGATGATATTACATAAATAACCCCGGCCAGAATTTCGTCACCGCTTTGGAGACCAATACTTATTGAATAGGGCGGAAGCCCGTGCATAAAATTAGTGGTTCCGTCGAGAGGGTCAATTACCCAGAGCATCTTTTCCCCTTCATCAAGTGCAGTTCCCTCTTCTGTAATAAAACCTGCTTCCGGCAGAATTTTAGCCAGATCTTCTACCAGCCTGTTTTCTGCCATAATATCTACATAAGATACAAAGTCGTGAAGACCTTTGATCTTTGCATCGCCAATATTGAATTTACCCGATTCGCTCCTGATAAATTTTCCACACTCATATGCGAGTGCTTTAACCTTTTCGACAATTACCGGAAGTTGAGTCATATTTTATCCTGTTGAATTTCAAAATTACCATTTTCATTCATTTTGAGTAGTAATACTTCATTGATTTTCCCGGTCAAACTTTTTTTATAGGGTGTAACTACTCTAAGATAGTTTCCGGTAAACCCGGAGATATAACCCTCCGCTATACTGTTTTCCCACAATACTTCTGTTTTTAATCCAATACATTTTTTGCTGAAATCTATTCGTTTGGATTCAGATAACCTATGTAAAATTTTACTTCGGTTGTTAATTATCTCCTTTCGCACCTGGCCGGTCATTCCGGCAGCGAGTGTATTTGTTCTTGGCGAGAATGAGAAAACATGAAGATATGAGAGATCCATCTCACTCAGGAAATTTAATGTGTCGTTAAATTCTTCATCACTCTCGCCCGGAAATCCTGTAATTACATCAGCTCCGATTCCTGCATAAGGGATTCTTTTACGGATATAATCAATCCTGTTTGCGAAGATGTCTCTTCGGTATCTTCTTTTCATCCTGGCCAGAACCGGATCGGATCCACTCTGTAGTGGTATATGAAAATGTGGCAACAGTTTTTTTTCATTTAATACAAGATCAATAATTTCATCAGTTAAAAGGTTAGGTTCTATCGATGAGATCCTGTACCTCTCAATACCATCAACCTTCACCAGTTCTTTAAGAAGATCGAAAAAGCTTTCTCCGGTAGTTTGCCCAAAGTCACCGATATTTACACCTGTAATTACAATCTCTTTTATACCGTGTGACGATATCTCCTTTGCCTCGGATACACAGGCACTAACCTGTTGATTCCTGCTTTTCCCTCTTGCAAGAGGAATAGTACAATAGGAGCAGATATAATCACATCCGTCCTGAACCTTAAGGAATGATCTTGTCCGGTCACCAAAAGAGTAAGATGGTGAAAAGTGTGTGCTATCGGGTTTTTCACATGAATACCCCTTCTCAATTGTATGATCCTCAATCCTCTCTATATAACTTTTCAGGTTAAATCTTTCATCTGTTCCAAGTACCAGGTCTACACCGGATATCGATGTAATTTCAACAGGTTTTAGCTGGGCGTAGCACCCTACAACTATAATACAGGCATCGGGAGATTTCCTGGTTGCTTTTTTTATCGCCTGTCTGCTTTTCTTGTCTGCACTGTCAGTTACTGTACAGGTATTAATTACATATATATCTGCTTTTTCATTAAACGACACCTTTTCAAAAGATTCGCTATCAAGTGATCTTGCAATAGCGGATGTTTCTGAAAAATTTAATTTACATCCCAGTGTATAAAAGGCAACTTTTTTTTTATCGGCACTCATAAATGGTAATATCTGTCAGTAAGGTAAAATTGTCTTTGTTGATTCCTGCCTCGCCGGTCTTTGGCGGTACGCAGACAAGAAGTGGAGATCACCCACTTCATCGGTCGAAGTCCGAAGATAATTAATCAGGTTAAATTTCTTTAGGTTTAATAAAGTAATAATTATCTGGCTTTTTTCCTGAGATTTCCGGCCATGTATCGGTATCAAATTGTATAACTGCAACACCGGATGTAGGAAGGAAAGAGGTTCCTCCCTTTGTAAGTTCATATGCTAAATCAGTAATTCCCGGGTTATGTGCAACAATCAGAACCGAATTAATATTGTCGGGCAGGGAGTAAATGTTATTCAGAAAAGTCTCATCAGAGCAGTGAAAAAATTCTTTCTTAATTTTAACTATTTCAGTCCCGGTATTTAATGCCCTCGAAAATATCAGTGCGGTATGATTGGCCCTGGCAGCCGGACTGGTTAAAATAATATCAGGTTTAACTCCTTTATCAATAAGAATTCCGGCTACACGGTATCCGTCATTCACCCCTCTTTCCATTAAGACCCTGTCAATATCCTTTTGAAATGCATCGAGGCTGCATGCCTTACCGTGCCGTACGAGTATTATCTCTTTTTTCTTTTTCATTAAAATAATTATTAAAGTATTCTACTGGCCAGTTCTGAGAGGAAACTCCTTTCTCCTTTTACCAGGTTAACATGTGCAAAAATATCCTGTCCTTTCATTTTATCTGTCAGGTACGATAATCCATTTGACCCTATATCGAGGTAGGGTGAATCGATTTGCTCAATATCGCCTGTGAATATCAGCTTTGTATCTTCCCCGGCGCGTGTGATTATAGTTTTTATTTCGTGAGGAGTAAGATTTTGTGCTTCATCTACAATAAAAAAGATGTTCGACAGGCTTCTTCCTCTTATAAAGGCCAGTGGAGTTAAAACAAGTTTCTCCTCTTTAATCATATCATTTATCCTTACAAATTCAGGACTTTGATGGCTGAACTTGTGTTTTATCACAGTTAAATTATCAAAAAGTGGCTGCATATAGGGTTCTATTTTCTCCTTCACATCACCTGGCAGATAACCGAGGTCCCTGTTAGCCAGAGGGACAATAGGCCTTGCAAGAAATATCTGCTTGAACCGGCGGTGCTGCTGAAGAGCTGATGCCAGGGCCAGCAGGGTCTTACCTGTTCCTGCTTTACCGGTTAATGCAACAAGCTGGATGTCGGGATTTGTAAGGGCTTCAATTGCAAATGTTTGCTCAGCATTACGGGGATCAATTCCATAAGTGGTCTGTTTCATTATCCTGTTCACAATATTGCTAACCGGATTATAATGAGCGAGAGCACTCGACCCGTTGTTTTTAAGTATATAAAACTGGTGTCCTCCCCCTTTTGCGATATTTAATCCCATCTCTTCAAGAGGAATCCCTTCAGGCTCATCGTATAACCTGTCAATAGCCTTACTGTTGATATCTTCAATGGTTTCAATCCCTTTGTAAAGATCATCAATGTTGGCCACTTTATCGTTTTCGTAGTCCTGAGACATTATCCCAAGCGATTTTGCTTTCATCCTCAGATTTATATCCTTGGTAATCAGGATAACACTCTCATCTTTCTTATTACTGCAAACATAATCTGCAATGGCGAGAATTCTGTGATCGGCAGTCTTTTCGGGAAAAGATTGATTAACACTCTCCGAAAACTCTTTCCCGGTTTCTATGAAAAGGGTTCCCAGATTTTTTCCGAGCGGGATACCTTCGCTTAATAAATCATCTCCGGATAATTTATCCAGTTCCCGTGTAAATTCGCGTGCATGAAAATTAATCTGATCGTTGCCTTTTTTAAACCGGTCAAGCTCTTCAAGTACTACAATAGGAACTATTACATCGTTTTCCTGAAATTTATAAATTGACTGGTAATCGTGGAGCAGAACATTTGTGTCAATAATAAATATCTTTTTTTTCTTTTTAGCCATAATCCTTCAGTCCGTTTTGTCACTTAAAAAATCTCATATAAGATAGCAAAAATATGAGTCTAACTTCTTATAACAAAAGTATATTTTACTTATTTTACAAAATTATTTAACATTTATATGACTTACGAAGAAACAGTTCACTTCCTCTATAGTTCATTGCCTGTATTTCAGCGAGTTGGGAAAGCAGCATATAAGGCTGACCTAATAACTACACGGGCCCTTGATGAACATATGGGAAATCCTCATAACAGGTTTAAGTCAATACATATTGCAGGTACGAACGGAAAGGGCTCTGTTTCTCATATTATTGCGTCTGTATTAAAGGAGTCTGGTTATAAGACAGGTCTCTATACATCACCGCATCTCAGGGATTTCAGAGAGAGGATTAAGGTGAACGGACTGATGGTTGATAAAGCTTATGTTGTTGACTTTGTCAAAAACAACCACGATATTATTGACTCATTAAAGCCCTCTTTTTTTGAAATGACCGTGGCAATGGCATTTCGCTACTTTGCTGATGAGAACGTGGATGTTGCAGTTATCGAGACGGGGATGGGGGGCAGGCTTGACTCTACCAATATTATTACACCTGACCTGTCGGTAATTACAAATATAGGACTCGACCATACCCGGTTTCTGGGTACAACCATCGAACAGATCGCTATTGAAAAGGGTGGGATAATTAAACCTGATATTCCGGTAGTTATAGGAGAAACAAATCCTTTAACCAGGGATTTGTTTAAAGAAATTGCCGGACAAAACAGAGCCGGGATATGGTTTGCCGATGAAATATGGTCTGTAATTCAGACAGCTCCCGATCCGGGTTATGGTAAGATGAGGTTGAACCTTTTTAAGGATGATGAAGCAAGGTTCACCAGTATTGTACTCGGACTGGGAGGAAATTATCAGTTGCAAAATATTCTAACTGCTGTTATGTCGATAGATATTCTCCGGAATAATTTTATAATAAGTGATGATAATATAATTTCAGGACTGAGAGATGTTATTACAAATACCGGGTTCGAAGGCCGCTGGCAGGTAATCTCCGAAAGTCCACTGACAATCTGTGATATCGCACATAACTTTGATGGTTTAAAAAACACTTTAGGCCAGATCTTTACCCTTGGAAAAAAGAGTGTTCACTATATTATTGGTATTGCCGATGACAAGGATGTAGATATGGTATTGTCACTGTTCCCGGAAACTGGTATATACTATTTTACACGAGCTGATATTCCAAGAGCACTGGATCCTTATGTCCTGAAAGACCACGCTGCCAGGTATAA
The DNA here is from genome assembly GCA_030596125.1 of Bacteroidales bacterium. Classification (GTDB taxonomy): domain Bacteria; phylum Bacteroidota; class Bacteroidia; order Bacteroidales; family VadinHA17; genus JAUVKT01. The sequence continues at coordinate 54,975 of JAUVKT010000005.1, forward strand.
TCTTAAAGGGAATATTTCCCCCTGTGTTAAGGATGCATTTGATAGTGCTACTGAGGCTGCAGGCGAAGACGACCTGATATATATTGGAGGAAGTACTTATATAGTTGCTGATTTTTTAAATACTATTCAATAGTGTTTTATTTAGTATTCCTGTTCAGCTATTGTTAAATGTATTATATTGGTCTGGAAAACCTGATATTAAATTTTTTAACATGCTATCCAAACACAACAAAACACTGTTATTGAGTCTATTCTTTATTGGAGTTACAATTTCGGGTAAAGCCGATACAGAAAAGAGAGTTGTTATTCTGCATACTAATGATATGCATTCCCGGCTGGATGGATTTGCCCCTTCAGGGGAGTATTCGCCTCTTACTGTAAATGACGATAATACGATCGGAGGTTTCAGCCGGATTGCCGCCATATTGAATAATGAAAAAAGTAAAGACCCCTCCTCTACGCTTGTTGTTGATGCAGGTGATTTTCTGATGGGCACAATATATCACTATATGGAGGAATATAACGGTTTTCAGTTACCCCTGATGAAGGATATGGGGTATGAATTTGTTGCAATAGGAAATCATGAGTTTGATTACGGACCGGATAAATTGGCCCTTATTATTGAAAAATCTGTTTCCGGAGGCGAGATTCCGCATCTTCTGCTTACAAATGCCGTCTTCGATGATAAAAATGATGAAGACAACAGATTTGAAGCTCTGTTTGACAGAGGAATTATTACCCGTACCGGCATAATAGAGAAGTCAGGAGTAAAGATCGGTCTCTTTTCACTTATGGGTGTCGATGCTGATGATGTAGCACCATTTGCACCTCCTGTAACATTTGCCCGGCAAAAGAGGAGTGCAAAAAAAGCTGTTAAGCAGTTAAAGAAGGAGGGATGCGATATCATTATATGTTTGTCGCACAGTGGTGTGGAAAAAAATAAGCATGGTGAATGGGATGGTGAAGATGTAAAACTGGCCAAAAAGGTAAAAGGTCTTGACCTGATAATAAGCGGACATACCCATACTGTACTTACTGAACCGGTGTTTGTAAAAGGCACACCTATTGTGCAGACAGGCGCCAACGGTTGTAATGTCGGCAAACTCGAAATATTAGTTAATAGTGATGGGGTAACGGTAGAAAACTACACTCTCATTCCGGTTAATGACAATGTGAAAGGTGACGAGGAGATTCAGGCAAGAATAGATGGTCAGAAGAGAAAAATATCCTCAAGTTTGTTTGAACCCCTGGGTTATGATGTAGAATCAGATTTGATCAGATCAGGGTACGAACTTCTATGTGACGAGTATGGAGACCTGGAGAATAGTAATCTTGGTCCCCTTGTTGTAGATGCAATCCATTCCTATATTAATATAAATAGTGCTGCAGGTACTGATATCAGTATGGTTGCTGCCGGGGTTATCAGGGACAGGGTGCCAACGGGGATGCTTTCGGTGCAGGATATTTTCAGGGTTGTGTCTCTTGGCTCCGGTGAAGATAATATTCCGGGCTATCCTCTTGCAAGGGTTTATGTAACCGGGATAGAGTTGAAAAGAATAGTTGAAATATTACTTGTTGCCTACAAATCGAGTCCGTCAAACTACTGCTATTATTCAGGGCTTGAAGTAGATTATAACCCTGATAAAGGGCTATTACGCAAAGTGAAATCTATCAGTATTACGGATAGTGATGGAGTGTCAACACCTGTTGACCTTAATAAGAAAAATGAGAAATTGTATTCTGTCAGTGCAAATGTCTATATGCTTGAGTTTATCGGGATAATTAAGAAGACCACATTCGGACTTGTTAATGTTACTCCAAAGCATGCTAATGGTGAACCGGTAGCTGACATGAAAAAGTCTGTTATTGATTTTGACAGGGAGCAGTCTGGTGTTCAGGAAGGTAAAGAGTGGATTGCGTTTGTTGAGTATCTGAAAAAAATGACAGATGTTGATGGTGACGATGTAGCAGATATGGATAAGTTTTATCTTAATCCTCCGCTAAGGATCAAGCCTGTGGGTATTTCAGATTAGCAGTCCTCCCTCCTTCGCTCTCCACTTCGTTTCAAGCTTCGGAAGGGCAAAGCAGTCGGTAGTCCACAGTCTTCAGTCGGCAATCCGCAGTCGGCAATCCGCAGTCCACAGTTCACCAATTCTTCCAGTACCTGGTACCCGGTACCCGACACCCGACACCTGACACCCGGTACCCGGCACCCGGCACCCAGTATCCAGCACCTCCATTCTTCCACTCTTTTAGTCGTAACCTCTGAATCTCAAACATGATCTTTGGTACACTATTACCAAAAATCATTATTATAAGGTAAATTTGTACCTGTAATGTTAAATTCTATTGAAATTGAGGACTCAATATTTTAATAAAGATGAGTATCATACTCAGGAGACTGTCCAAAAAAAGGGAATCTTCAGGACACTGAAAAGTTCAAGATTCGTTTTCCTGGTCAGATTTTTAGGTGTTATATTAAGATCCAGGCGTATGGTTAAAAAGGGTAGTTATGGCCGGCACGAATGGTCTGAAACTTCTATGGAAGTTTTCAGACTGGTGGAAGATAGCGGGGGAATATTTCATATAAGCGGTTTTGATAATATAAGAGACCTGAATGAGCCGGTTGTTTTTATCAGCAATCATATGAGTACGCTCGAGACAATGGTGTTTCCATCCTTAATAGCTCCTTTTATGGATGCAACATTCGTTGTAAAGGATAATCTTGTCGAAAACCGGGTTTTCGGTCCTATTATAGGATCAAGGAACCCAATTGTTGTATCCAGGGAAAACTCCAGG
>JAUVKT010000040.1 GCA_030596125.1 Bacteroidales bacterium
CTAAAGGCAATGCTCGATTTTTGATTCTCAATATAGCTACGGCTATATCTGTGAGTCTCAAATCTGCGCTTACCTTTATACTGTGTACTTTGACTTCTCATGACGAAAAACTTATGAATTAATCAGGCTAAATATATTTTGACAAATATTAAGAGGGATTTTTTTTGAAATTAAAAAAGTAAAGATACTTTTGTACTATTAATTCATTCCGAATCTAAAACAAAACAAGAAAATGGCTTACATTATTAATGATGATTGTACTGCTTGCGGAACCTGTATTGACGAATGTCCCGTTGAGGCTATATCAGAAGGTGATATCTATGTAATAGATGCCGAAATCTGTACCGATTGTGGTGCATGTGCTGATGTATGCCCGGTTGAGGCCATTCATCCGGTATAGCATTTAATTCAGAAAAGATTAGCGGACTGCTTCAGGGCAGTCCGTTTTTTTATGGAGCATACCTGGCATCATTGAGTATCGTTTGCGCCTCTTTGATCTCCATTAATTGTTTCAGATCAATCCCCGGATTATTCTTCATAAAAGACTCTACTATTTTGAAACCAATCCATACAGTAGATTTACCCGGTGACTCATTTGTGAAATAGGTTGTAAACGGAGCTGCACCGGTAAGTTTATTAATTGTCAAAGGATCGGTATTAAACAAGAGATCATGCTCTATAAGATATTCCCACATTTGTGATTCATTATTCAGACAAAAGCTCATCTGAGAAGAGGTAAATCCAAACAGAACAGAATCTTTCTCCCTGGGAATCATACATTTCGTAAAGTATAACAGCTTCCCCTGGTGTATCATTATGTCAAGCAATGAATTGTCACTACCCGTGCTCTCTTCTATTTCCCATAATACAGATCCCCACGCATACATACAATCCGAAACGATCTTTTCGGGTCGCATATTATTACTGAGGTAATTATATATTCCGAGTTGCGGGTAAAACTTATTATCAGCACCAAGGTATCTATCGAGGCCTATGGCAAGAACCGAATCGCCTATAATAATGCTATTATTAAAACCTGAAACAAATGAAAAAAGCTGAGGAACACTCTTCCCCGGGAAATGAAATAAATAATGTTTCCAGGCTTCTGTAAGCTCCGCCTCACATATCTCCAGGCTGAGGTATTGTTCCTTAACATACTCATATACATCATTGTTCTGCCGGTCAGTACAAAACATGATCATCCTGTCATACCATTCAGTATCACTTGTCAGACCTGCATCTATTACGTAGCTGAACAGCTGAATGAAATAATCAAAACTATCCCTGAGAATAGTTAGCTCATTTCTTAATTCAGACGGGTTGGTCTCAAACAGCGCTTCCTCAAGCCTGAAAATACTAATATCCACATCAATGTTGTTCACATTTACAACATAACTGTTTTGTCTGCAGGAACTAAATCCTGCTACTATAATAACAAATATCAACAATCCTCTTATACGCATTTTGAATATATTTATTAAATGCAAAAATAATCAATTTTCAATTTGTTTACTGTTAGTTCTATTGACTATATTTTGCTAATTTCGCAATATCCGATCAATTTAAAACAGGCAAAATAGAAACCACTGCTTAAATGAGAAAAATACATTCACCAAAAATAAAACTACCGGTCTTAGCAATCGTTTTCTTTATGACAATCTCCATTGCAAAAGGCCAGAACCTCCAAATCAGTCTTTCTGCAGATCCTGTTATCAGTTGGTTCTCATCCGACACCAGGGATGTTGTAAATAATGGCGCCCGGCCGGGATTCAGTTTAGCACTCCAGGCAGATAATTATTTTACTGAAAATTATGCTTTCTCCACCGGGATAACTGTTTTATGGATGAGTGGCAGGCTTAATTACTCAGATACACTGCACCTGCGGTTTAAAAACAGTGAGATATTTGTTCCCGGAAATGAAGATATAATTTATAAAATTCAGTATTTATCTGTTCCTGTCGGCCTGAAGTTAAGAACCAACCAGATCGGATATATTACTTTTTTTACAAATATCGGTCTTGACCCTAAGGTTGTGATAGGAGGTAAAGCAGATATTCCATTCAGCGATATTACTGATGAAAATATAACCGAGGAACTAAGGCTGTTTAACCTGGGATATCACCTCACTGCAGGAATAGAATATTCACTGGGGAGCAATACTGCCCTCCTGTTAGGGTTAGGATATGAAAACGTATTTCTTGACACCACAAAAGATTATGAAGACCAGCCCGTGGATAAAATCGGTCAGCATATTATCAAATTTAAACTGGGATTGAATTTCTAACCAACCTGGTATATTATGAGAATAACCGTAGCACAACTCAATTACCATATCGGCAATTTCCAGAAGAATGTTGAGCTTATGACTGATGCCATCCAAAAAGCGAAGCTGGAAAATGCCGACCTTATTATCTTTTCGGAATTATCAATTCCGGGTTATCCTCCCCATGATCTGCTTGAACATAAAGATTTTATTGAGAAATGTGAAGAGGCAACTAATGCCATAGCACTTAAATGTACAGGTATTGCAGCTATTGTTGGTGCGCCTGTGGTTAACCAGGGAAACAGTGGGAAAAAATTATTTAATTCAGCACTTCTCCTTAAAGAGGGCAAAGTTTCTGAGATCATTAATAAAAGTCTCCTTCCCACCTACGATATCTTTGATGAGTACAGGTATTTCGAGCCATCAACTGATTTTCATCTTATAACGCTTAACGGTGTCAGGATGGCAGTCACTATCTGCGAAGATCTGTGGAATGAGCAAGGTTTTGAAAATGAGTTCAGCAGTTCGAGAATGTACCAGGTCTCACCAATGGACAGACTCGCCGAACTCAATCCTGACGTAATAATTAACATCTCTGCTTCGCCATTCTCTGCAAACAGGTCAGAAATGAAAAACAGGATCTTCAGGGAGAAAGCCCGTAAACACTCTTTGCCCCTGTTTATGAGCAACCAGGTGGGTGGCAATACCGAACTTATCTTTGATGGTGAATCACTTATTATCGATCCCCGGGGTGAAATATATGACAAACTGGAAGCATTCAGACCCGACCTGCGCACATATGATCTTGATGATGTAAAAAGAGGCAGAGCCCTCGCTTCGAATGATGGTTCCACATATATTTCAAGGATCTATGACGGACTTGTTCTCGGTATTCGTGACTATTTCAGTAAAATGAGGTTTATGTCTGCCACCCTTGGACTTTCAGGAGGCATCGATTCAGCGGTAACACTTGCAATAGCCGCAGAAGCCCTGGGAAGTGACAGGTTAAGAGTTTTACTTATGCCCTCTGTTTACTCATCCGAACATTCAGTTACAGATGCTGTTCAACTGGCCGAAAAATTAAGTATTAAGTATGATATAGTTAATATCGGGGAATCGTTCGACTCTGTAAAAAAATCATTAAAGCCCCTTTTTGATGATCTTCCCGAGGATGTAACCGAAGAAAATATACAGGCAAGGTTAAGATCTACACTACTGATGGCTGTCTCGAATAAGTTCGGAAATATTCTGCTTAACACCTCCAACAAGAGCGAAGCTGCAGTCGGCTATGGAACCCTTTATGGTGATATGTCGGGCAGTCTCTCCGTTCTGGGTGATGTATATAAAAGAGATGTTTTTAAACTGGCCCTGTACATCAATCGCAACGTAACCGTTATCCCCGAAAACAGTATTACTAAACCTCCTTCAGCAGAGCTTCGTCCGGATCAGAAAGATACCGACTCACTTCCTGATTATGAAATACTCGATTCAATACTTTACCAGTATATTGAATTACAAAAGCCAGCCTCATCAATTACCGGAGAGGGGATCACTCCGGCACTTACCACTAATGTTATCAGAATGATAAACAATAACGAATATAAAAGGTTCCAGGCCCCTCCGGTTTTAAGAATTTCATCAAAAGCTTTCGGTTACGGAAGGCGAATGCCGCTTGTTGCAACATATTAACCAGCTGCAAAACAGGTCTCACAAACACTTAATTAACATTTTTTAAGAGTAAGTTATTAACAGTCTCCTGAGCTATGTTGTAAAACATCTATAGTAATATTCTCTGTTTGTGAGCATTACAACATACTGTTAATGAATGTGTTAAAATTTGTTAATTTTCATTTTGTAACAATCTTTTATTATTTTTGCATATGTTCCGTAACATATTATTACACTAATTATGTCATATAAAAAATATCACATCGAAAGCTGTCTGGAGGGCCCGGGATCTGTATTCAGGAATGTTCCTAAAAACCAACTTGAGATCTTAGTGCAAAACCACTCTTATGCTCATTACAGAAAAGGTGAGATAATATTCAAAGAAGGAGAGAAACCCCTCGGGCTTATCAGTCTGTCAGCAGGCAAAGTTAAGATCTTAAAGGAAGGAGTTGGAGGGAGAGAGCAGATTCTCAGGATGGTTCGTCCGGCCGGACTATTAGGCTACAAAGCTCTTTTTGCCGGTATTCCTTTTTCAGCAACAGCTATTGCTCTTGAAGATTCTACAATCTGCATCATTGAAAAGGATGCATTTATGAGTCTGGTAAAAATGAGCCCCACACTTTCGCTCAATATTATTAAGATGGTAGCCATGGAGCTTGGATTCTCAGATAGCAGGACTATTTCACTTACCCAGAAACATATCAGGGGAAGGCTTGCAGAGTCGTTAATAGTTCTGCGTGACACCTATGGGTTTGAGACTGACGGTATGACAATCAAAGTTTACCTTTCACGTGAAGATATCGCCAACCTGTCGAATATGACTACATCAAATGCCATCAGGACGCTCTCTACATTTGCCTCTGAAGAGGTTATTGCAATTGACGGAAGAAAAATAAAGATTCTCAATACCGGACGTTTAGAGAAAATAAGCGCCCTCGGCTGATCAGTTAATCAACAATATAAATTCTTTTTACCCTGGGAGGAATCCCTGTCAGTATTTCATACGGGATAGTTTCACATTGCCGGGCTACCTCCGACAGAGAGATATTATTACCAAAGATTTCTATCTCATCCCCCGGTTTTACATCCATCCCAGTAACATCAATCATACACATATCCATACATATATGCCCAACTATAGGAGCCGGTCGTCCGTCAACAAACAGATTACCCCTGCCATTGCTTAACTTACGGCTCAATCCATCGGCATAACCAACAGGTATAATTGCTATAGTACGAGCTTCCTCCGACCTGTCGGTAAAACCATAGCTAACCCCTTCCCCTGGTATAATTTTTTTCACCTGTGAAACCTTAGACCTGAACCGGACAACCTGTGAAATTCCGGCTAATTGTACCGGTGCAACTCCATACAGTCCGATACCAAGTCTTACCATATCGTAACTATACTCAGGAAACCTGGCTATTCCGGCCGAGTTAAGAAGATGCCTGAGAAAACCTTCTCCTATGCGGTGCCCGATCATCAGACTCATCTTTTCAAAGAGTTTAACCTGCTCCAGCGTCTTATTATCAGACTCAGCATCTTCTGCTGCAGCAAGATGCGAGAAGACCGATGCAACCTTAACAGAGGTTGTTCTGCATAGCCTGCCGGTCAGGTAATCAATCTCATCTTCCATAAAACCAAGGCGATGCATTCCTGTATCAAGCTTAATATGAACAGGATAGTCTGTTAACCCTTCTCTTTCAGCTTCCAATATAAAACCTTCGAGGTGGGTCCGGCAATATATCTCTGGTTCGAGATCGTATGCGATTATCGATTCAAACGAAGTGATATCGGGATTCATCACCATTATCCTTACATCTGTTCCTGCTTTCCTGAGGTTAATTCCCTCATCGGCATATGCCACCGCCAGAAAATCGATGCCATTGTAAACAAGCCAGTCAGATATCTCTCTGTATCCTACACCGTAAGCAAAGGCTTTTACCATTGCCATTATTTTTACCTGGCCGGGCATGTGCTCCCTGAACAGGTTCAGGTTATTTAACAGTTTATTCATATCTACCTCAAGGGTAGTGATATGGGCTTTTAGTTCAAGAAGCCTTCCGATTTTTTCAAACTCAAAAATGCGGGCGCCCTTAAGCAGAATAACTTCGTTGGAAAAATATCCGGGTTTAAACCACTCAACCAGCTCTCCCGTTGTTTCAAAGAATAGTGTGTCAGTCGGGAAAAGACCTGCCGAGGCTGAAAGCTCATGCCCGACACCAATGATATTCTTAACTTTGCTCCTTTCCAGCAAGGCTGCTACCTCACCATAAAGATCTGCACGGTCGCGCGCCGTTTGAATAAAATCTGATATGATTACCCTTCTGTTTTTACCAGGTAAACTTTTCAAATAATCAATAGCAATAGCGAAAGATCCCGGATCTGAATTATAGAAATCTTCTATCAGGGAACAATTATTTATGCCATCCTTTAACTCCATGCGCATAGCCACCGGTGTTAAAAGTTCCATCTCCCGTGAAATTACAGAACTATCAATTCCCATTTGAAGTAATAAGGTGATCACTGTAGTGCCATTTTCGATTGACGCCTGATCGGTAAAAGGCAGCTTAACAGTAAAACTGTCGCCCTTCCATTCGACATTAAGCTCGGTTAGCTCTAAACTATCTCTTATAATGGAAACTCTGACATCTGCATCAGAATTATTAACCGACCATGTTACAAGGTTCCTGTTATTAAACCGTTTGTCCTTTTTAATACTGTTATGCACCTCGTGGTGATCCACCGAATAGATAATTGTACCTGCTTCAGAAAAGAGATTAAGCTTCTCAGCAACTTTCGACTCTATATCCCTGAAATTTTCCTGATGCGCTTCACCTATATTGGTAAATATTCCGATATTCGGTTTAATTATTTTCTCCAGCTTTGCTATTTCTCCCGGCATTGACATACCGGCCTCCAGAACCGCTATTTCATACCTGTTATCAAGTTGCCATACAGATAGAGGCACACCCGTCTGGGAATTATAACTACGCGGACTTCTTACTACGGTCTTCTCTTTACCAACTGTTTCAGCAATCCATTCTTTAACTATTGTTTTACCGTTACTGCCCGTTACTCCAATTACAATACCGTTATAATTTGTTCGTTTCCAGACAGCGATCTTATGAAGCGAATCCAGGGTGTTATCTGTATAAATAAATGCTGCATCAGGATATTTATGTTCTGCATCCTGAAAAGTGCCCTCCTCAACGATGAAACTTCTGACCCCTCTCCTGTATACCGAATCAATGAATTGGTGACCATCATTCCGTTTCCCACGCAGGGCAACAAAAAGAGAGGAGGATGAAAGCATGGTAGCCTTACGGCTGTCAACAACCAAAACAACTACAGTGATATCGGCCGGACCAACCAGTCTTCCTTTTACAATTTCAGCTATTTTTCCTGATCGCAAGTTCAATGGTTATCTTTTTATTCTTTAGTCTGCTTATTAAAGCACCTCCTGCACAATGGTTTATAGACATCCAATTCTCCCAATAAAACCGTTTTTGTTTCTGAAGCCAGCCTGTAGGAATAATTAGCCAGATTTCCACACTCAACACATATAGCATGAACCTTGGTAACATATTCGGCAGTGGCCATAATCTCAGGCATTGGTCCAAATGGTTTACCAGAATAATCCATATCCAACCCGGCAACCACAACTCTTACCCCTTTGTTTGCAAGAATTTTACAAACCTCAACAATTGACCCGTCAAAAAATTGCGCCTCATCCACACCTATTACATCAACATCTGTTGATAACAGTAGTATCATGGAAGCATTTTCAACCGCTGTCGATGGGATGCGGTTCTTATCATGTGAAATAACAAAAGTATCGGAGTACCTTTTATCTATTGCAGGCTTGAATATCTCAACTTTCAGTCCGGCAATACTGGCCCTTTTAAGTCGTCGTATCAACTCCTCGGTTTTACCCGAAAACATCGACCCGGCAATAACCTCAACAGAACCACGTTTAGGTATATTATCTATTGAATTTTCAAGAAAATGCATTCAACAACACCAATTTTGGGAGAACTCTTTTTATACAACAAATAATTATTAATTACTTTTGCAAGGTAAAGAAAATTGGAAAGCAAATAAAATCCCTGCTATGGAATTAAAGTCAACAATCAATATAATACTGAAAGATCTGGAAGAGGCACGCTCAATAATCGATGACCTGAAGAATTATCCGGGTGTACCTGCTATCCAGGTAGAACTGGCTAAAGCAAAGTGCCGTAGTGCAGAGGATGTAATTAAACTGATAACCGAGTCCGAAACATTCTCCGGACAGGAGACAATAGCCAAAGCTGAAAAAGTTCAGGAACCGGAAACTGAGACTGAACCAGAACCGGAAACTAAGCCGGAACCTGAAACTAAACCAGAACCTGAACATAAACCGGAACCCGTAGAAAAACATGTACATAAAGAAAAAATTATTGCCGACAAGTTTCCTCCACCATCAAGTCTGAACGAACAGATTGGCAGTGCCAAAGAAAACGAAGGCAGGGGTAGTATTATGAAATCCAGGCCTGTTAAAGATTTGTCGGAAGCAATTGGTATAAACGACCGGTTTTACTTTATGCGGGAATTGTTCAGCAACGACCGGAAGATATATAATGAGACAATAGAGAAACTCAATATTGTAAATTCTATCGATGAGGCCTCTGAATTACTGGCAACTGTTACCAGTCAGCCTGACTATTCGGAACCGTTTCAACAGCTTCTTGAATTGGTAGAACGTAAACTTTTATCAAAGGATAAATGAGCAGGTTACACATAGTCCCCACACCAATAGGCAACCTTAAAGACATTACCCTGAGAGCTATCGAGGTGCTAAAGGAGGCCGACCTGATATTAGCCGAAGATACCAGGAAAACAAAGATACTTCTCAATCACTATTCGATTACCACACCCCTTCGTTCGCATCATAAGTTTAATGAGCACAGGGAGGTAAAAAGAATTTGTGATGAGATAAACTCCGGAAAATCTGTTGCACTGGTCTCAGATGCCGGCACACCTGCTATTTCAGATCCCGGTTTTCTTCTTGTACGCACATGCATTGAAAATGATATTGATGTTGAAACTCTTCCCGGAGCAACCGCCTTTATCCCTGCGCTTGTTAATTCAGGAATTCCGAGCGACCGTTTTATCTTCGAAGGATTCCTGCCTCAGAAAAAAGGACGTCAGAAAAAAATATCCCGGCTGGCAGACGAGGAGCGCACAATTGTGTTTTATGAATCCCCCTACAGGATCGTCAAAATGCTGACTCAGCTTATTGATTATATGGGACCCGACCGGCAGGGAGCTATTGCAAGGGAATTGAGCAAAATTCATGAAGAGATTATAAGAGGAACATTGCAGGAATTATTAAATCATTTTACAGAAAATAATCCCAAAGGGGAATTCGTTATAGTCATTGAGGGGAAAAAGTAAGCACATTTGATTAAATTTGTAATTAAATGTAAAAAATATCTCGTTTCAACGTCTTTATTGTAAATGACTATAACTTTATGACCAGGTACCCCATTATATTAATACTATTACTCGCCCTGTTCACCAACCTGAATGCGCAGTCACTAAGAGGAAAGATTACAAACTCTGAAGGGATTCCGGTTTCATATGCAACAGTATATATAAACGAGCTTAAACATGGTACAACAGCAAATATCAAAGGCGAATATAATCTGAACCTCAAACCTGGCAGTTATACAATTTTCTTCCAAAGTCTGGGTTTCTCTCCCACAGTAATAAATGTCACTATAGGCGATGCAGATAAGAATCTCAACATTACACTTCAGATTCAGTATTATGCGATTCCCGAGGTCAGGGTTACTTCAACAGGTGAGGATCCTGCCTATGCCATTATGAGGAAAGCTATCGGTCTGGCCCCATATTACCTTAATCTCGTAAAACATTACGAGGCCGATATTTACATAAAAGGAAGTGTAATTGTCCGCAAGATCCCAAAAATAATGAGGAAAAAACTGCTTGTGAACGAAGAGAAGATTAACGAAGGAGATGTCTATTTTATTGAATCAATAAACGAGATTGAGTTCGATGCTCCTGACAAATACGACCAGCGGGTAATATCACAGCAGAGCACTTTACCCGAATCGGGACAGACAGATATCTCACCAATGGATGTTGTAAAAGCCAGCTTTTATGAACCGGTACTGGTCGATGTGGCTATTAGCCCCCTCTCCCCTAACGCCATGGCCCATTATAAATTCAAATATGAAGGATCGACGCCTCAGGGAAAATATGTTGTCAATAAAATATCGGTAATACCAAAAAGAAAGAGCCAGCAGGTATTCTTTGGGACTATTTATATTATTGAGGACCAATGGTGCCTGCATTCACTTAACCTGACAAATGAGAATCTGGCTGGATCAATCAATATTAACCAGGTTTACACTCCTGTACAGGATGATATATGGATGCCTGTAAGCCACAATTTCGAAGTTAAAATCTCTGTAGTAGGTATAATTGCCGATGGTGAATATGGCAGCGCAGTTACATATAAGGTTGTTGAGCCGGATAACGAACTTAAAAAGCCGGAAGCAATCAGAAGTGTAAATCATCTCCGGGAGCAGACTGAGGAGGTTCAGGCAGAACTCTCTAAGGAGCAGGCTAAAATTGAAGAGATACTCCGTAAGGATAATCTCTCAAACAGAGATATGGCAAAACTGTCAAGATTAGTGGAAAAGGAGACAACCGGGACAGCTAAGGGCAAAGAGGAACTTGAGATCAAGGAGACGCGATCATTCACCGTAGAAGAAAACGCGAGAGACCACGACAGCACATACTGGAATTCAATCAGACCTATACCTCTGTCTGATGAAGAGATGAGAAGCATCAGGGTAAGTGACAGTATTAAAGCACAGCAAAGCCTTGCAAGGGTCAGGAGAAGTTCCGATACGACAGCAACAGGAGACAGCAGCAGTAAAGTCAGTGCCCAGAAGGTGCTGGGAGGTATTGGGTTCGGGAAGACATTTTACAGCGAAGACCGCCTTACTAACTTCAGGTATGGCGGATTGATCAATATCGAGCAATTCTCATTTAACAGTGTAAATGGATTCATGTACGGTACCGATTTCAGGCTGTCAAAATGGTGGAAGGATGGTCCCAGGATGAGAATAACACCTTCTGTTGACTATGGTTTTGCCAGCGAAAAACTGTTCTGGAGGGTTGACGGATTACTTAATTACAACCACCTGAAGCAGGGCAGGCTTATTATATGGGGTGGTAATCAGGCCCGTGATTATAACAGGTCAGCCGGTATAGCCTCTTCGCTGAATATGTATACTTCACTATTCCTGAAAAACAACTACCTTAAATTATACGAGAGCAGTTTCCTGACTATCGACCATCGCCAGGAGTATTTCAATGGTTTTTACATTGCCTTCAGGTACAACTACGAAAAGCGAAACACAGTAAATAACTCCAGCCAGTTCTCCTTCATGAAAAAGGATGAACTCTATGAAATAAACATGCCGGTTAACCCATACCTCCCTGATTCAGGGGATCCCGATCAGAGGTATTCTCTTGTTGACCACACCCATCACTCAGGATCTGTACTTATCTCCTATATCCCCAGGCAGAGATACCGGATTACCGATATGGGAAAATCATCAGCAGGATCATCGTATCCCACATTCAAGCTGCACTATATTCACGGCTTAAATATCTTTGAAAACGATGAAAGGGAGAATTTCGATTTTATGAAAATTGAAATAGCCAAATCAGAAAATATAGGCGCCTTCAGTGAGTATTCATGGCGCTTCAGGGCAGGAGGCTTCATTAATAACCAGGGTGTTCAGTTCCAGGATTTTGTTCATTTCAATTCACAGCCCCTTCCTGTTCTGTTTACAAATTACCAGGATGTGTTTATGCTCCCGGCATACTATTCGCTGGCAACCCCCGAATATTTTATTGAAGCACATGCAAGACTCACAACACCGTACCTCCTGATTAAACTTTTGCCCTTCATAAGTAATACTCTTATGCGGGAAAACCTGAGCTTTGCATACCTTCATACACCCCAAACGCGCAACTACTTTGAGGTTGGTTATGCTCTTAGTGAAATACTGCTTTTGGGGAAAATAGGAGTTTTTGTTGGTTTTGAAGAGTTCAGATATGCCGGTACCGGTGTAAGGTTCACTCTTATATTTGAATAGGGTTACTCAGAATTATTATTTTCAATAAATTTATCAGGGATACTTTTCTTAGCCTTTACTCCCAGCTCCTTGAGATTACCAACCCGTGTTATGAGGTTGCCTCTTCCGGTCAGTCTCTTGATAGTATCATCGTATTGCCTTTGAGTGTCATCGATTTTTTTTCCAAGTTTCTCAAGCCTCTCAAGCAGTAAAACAAAATCATCATAAAGGGCCCCACCCTGTCTGGCTATCTCCAGCACATTGCGGTTCTGGTACTCCTGTCTCCAGATGCTTTCAATCATTTTCAGGGCTGCAATCAGGTTTGTCGGACCAATAAGCAGGATCCTCTTTTCATAAGAGTCGGACCAAAGGTTACTGTCGTGCTGCAGGGCAAGCATATAAGCAGGTTCAACGGGCATGAACATCATCACAAAGTCGAGGGTATTTACCTTATATTCATCCTGATAATCCTTAGCTGAGAGACGTTTGACATGTAACCTGACGCTTTGAATATGAGCCTTAAGAGCGGCCTTCCTCTCTGTATCATCTGTAGCATTAACATACTGTTCATATGCAACAAGAGATACTTTTGAGTCGATAATAATACTCCTGTCACCAGGGTAATTAACTACCACGTCGGGAATCAGCCTCCTTCCATCTTCAGATTGGTATGCCTCCTGTACAAAGAACTCCCTGTCTTTAACCAGTCCGGATTTCTCCAGTACACTTTCGAGTATCACTTCACCCCAGTTGCCCTGCATTTTAGAATCACCTTTCAGGGCTCTGGTAAGAGCATTTGCCTCATTACTAATACGGGTGTTAAGTTTTTCAAGGTCGGCTATCTTTGTAAACAGGGATGCCCGGCCTTCTCTCTCTTCGATACGTGTTCTCTCAATTTTATCCCTGAAATCCTTAAGATTATCGTTAAACGGTTTAAGAATCTCATCCATCTTCTCCCTGTTCTCCTTTGTGAACTTTTCGCTCTTCTCCTCCATTATTTCGTTAGCCATCACCCTGAACTCGCTCTTCATCCTGGCGGAAATCTCCTCTACCTCCTTCTTATGGTCCCTCAGTTTCTCTCCCATATTTAAGATATTAGCCTCCTTCCCGGCGACCTCTGATGAGAGCTTAATTATCTCTTTCTCTTTATCAGCCAATCTCTCCTTATAACCGGCCAGTTCATCACGCATCCCCAACAGGATTAACTCACCT
Organism: Bacteroidales bacterium; assembly: GCA_030596125.1. GTDB lineage: Bacteria > Bacteroidota > Bacteroidia > Bacteroidales > VadinHA17 > JAUVKT01. The sequence continues at coordinate 13,304 of JAUVKT010000040.1, forward strand.
GCCTTATCGGTTGATTCTTTCCTGCTTCGGTAATATATCCATGAAAGCACCAACCCTGCAGCCAGACCTGAGAAAATAAAGATCAATGGTTGTAACATAATATTAAGAGAGTAAAATTTCTGAATAAAGATATGAAAGAATCTTAACCAGGGAATGGGGAGTCATCATCAGATGGTGATTCATGATTGAAACTGCTGTTCTTCCCTGTGCGATCACTATTCATCTTAGAACCAATTGTGAAGCTGTTCTCATCACCCTGCATCTCCATCTTGCTGTAATCAATCTCTTCCATATCTACAAACTGCGCCCTCTCCTCCCTGAATTTAAGCAACACATCATCAATAGGACCATTCCTGTTCTTTGCAAGTATAATTTCAGCAATTCCTTTTGAGGAGGCCCCGTTCTCGAGATCCATACCATATTTCTCAGGTCTGTGAATAAACACCACCATATCGGCATCCTGCTCAATAGCGCCTGATTCTCTCAGGTCTGATAATTGCGGACGCTTGCTGCCACCCCTCATCTCAACAGATCTGTTAAGCTGGCTAAGGGCAATAATGGGAACATTCAGTTCTTTCGCTATACTTTTCAACGACCGGGAAATACTACTTACCTCCTGCTCACGACTACCTGCCTCTTTAGGCCCGGTCATAAGCTGAAGATAGTCAACCACTGCAATGTCAAGTTTTTTCTGTGCCTTCAGCCTCCTGCATTTGGCACGCAGTTCAAAAACGGAGATTGCCGGAGTATCATCTATATATAATTTTGCATTCTCAAGGTTCTTGATCCTCTCCTCAAGCTGTTTCCACTCATCAGCATGGAGCTTACCATTTCGAATCCTGCTGCTGGGCAGTTCTGTTTCAGCTACGATCAATCTGTTAACAAGCTGGATGGAAGACATCTCAAGAGAAAAAAATGCCACCGACTTTTTATGATCTACTGTCATATTCCTTGCCATCGAAAGGGCAAATGCTGTCTTGCCCACCGATGGACGGGCTGCAACTATAATAAGGTCGGATCTCTGCCAGCCCATTGTAAGCCTGTCGAGATTTGTAAACCCCGATGGCAAACCAACAAGAGCATCCTCTCTCTTACTGGCCTCTTCTATCTCATGTATTGCCTCTTTAAGTACTACGTTAAGTGTGGCCACCTCCTTTTTTATATTTCCCTCAGCAATCTGAAACAGCTCATTCTCCGAATAATCGAGCAACTCGTTAATATCATAAGTGTTATCAAAAGCCTTGTTCTGAATATCTGATGATACTCGAATAAGCTCGCGCTGAATATATTTCTGTGCAACAATACGGGCATGAAACTCAACGTGAGCAGCAGAAACAACTTTCGAAGTCAGCTGCGTAAGATAAACCGGGCCACCAATCTCATCAAGCAGTTCATTTGCCTTAAGTTCCTCCGTAACAGTATAAAGGTCAATCGGAAACTCTTTCTGTGACAATCTGATAATGGCCGAATAGATCTTCTGGTGAGCCTCCTTATAAAAACTTTCAGATTTAAGGATATCAAGTATAGTGATCACTGCATCCTTCTCGAGCATAATTGCCCCCAACACAGCCTCCTCCATATCAAGTGCCTGGGGAGGAACCCTGCCAAAATCGGGAGAGGGAATATTCAAACTCTTTACCTGTCCTCTTTGTACTGCCATTACATATTGTTTATTAGATAGTTACAGAAATCTGCTGTTCTGAAATCAATGAATTCAAAGTTATTAATTTGAGCCTATAGAGGTATGTGAAACCCAGTAATTTTACAAACATATTTTGTTAATATATTGTTGAAAACATTTGCAGCCCTCCATTGCTTTTATTTTACGGTATCATAGCGTATATTTATGTGATAAATCAGGATAAGGTGACGATATTTCCTAATGCAAAAATAAATATTGGACTCTCGGTAACATCGAAAAGAGAAGACGGGTATCATAACATTAATACCATATTTTACCCTGTGGTTCTGCGTGATGCACTTGAATTTGTTGTCCAGATACCCGGGGAGGATAGTGATGAGCTTACACAAACCGGACTTGAGACAGGGTGCAGCATGAATGACAATATTGTTATAAAAACAGTAAACCTGGTCCGTAAGAAATTTAATATTCCTGCAATTAAGATACATCTTCATAAGGTAATACCTCCAGGGGGCGGATTAGGTGGTGGTTCATCGGATGCAGCATTTATGATCAGGTACCTTAACAGGTATTTCAGTCTTGGGCTCTCTGTTAAGGAGATGACCGGTATGGCGCTCTCGCTCGGCAGTGATTGTCCATTTTTTATTGAGAACCATCCCGTAATTGCAACCGGCAAGGGTGAGATCATGACCAGGGTTGACCCACTGTTAAAGGGTTATCATATTCTGATAGTGAATCCGGGTATAGATATAGACACAACCGAAGCCTATGCGGCTCTTACTCCCTCTGAGCCGGCAGTATCACTTAATGATGTTTTCAAAAAGCCAGTGACAGGATGGAAAGGAATTATCAACAATGATTTCGAGGAGGTCATTTTTGTCAAATACCCCGAAATAAAAAACATTAAGGAGCTGATGTACAACAATAATGCTCTCTATGCTTCGATGACGGGAAGCGGTTCTTCAGTTTATGGAATATTTGAAGGTCTGCCCCCTGTTGACGATCTGCCTTCAGAACAGTGGCGATGGAGAGGGATCTTATAGAATCTCTATAAGTAATTTGCCTTTCATAACCTTCTCCCCTTTTGATACGTTAACCGACTTAACCGTACCCGATACCGGGCTCTTGATCCTGTTCTTCATCTTCATTGCTTCCAGGATAAGTATTTCTGATCCTTCAATAACATGGTCGCCCTCTTTTACCTGTATCTCAACAATTGTACCCGGAATAAAGCAGATGATCTTACGAGGATCAACAGGCTGGTACAACTTCCTCTTCCTGTATTTATCACTTAACCGGGTCTTATATACACAGTGGAATATCTTAAGTTCCTCAATTTTCAGCTCTCTGTTTGTCATAGCCGTTTATTTAGCGTTTGAACCATTAAAAAGGTGGGATCCCATGTTTCTTTTTCGGCAGAAATACCGATTTATTATCTGATACACTAACAGCATGTATAAGCAACTTTCTTGTCTCTGATGGTTCAATAACAGAATCAACATAACCTCTGGAAGCAGCCACGTATGGGTTTGAAAACTTGGCTTTATACTCCTCCACCTTCTGCTTTCGCATCTTATCCGGATCATCTGCTGCAGCAATCTCCCTTCTGAAAATAATATTGGCTGCCCCCTCCGGTCCCATAACAGCTATCTCTGCACCCGGCCATGCAAAAACAAAATCTGCTCTCAGGTGTCGCGAACCCATGGCAATATAACCACCACCATAAGCCTTCCTTATAATAACAGTTATTTTAGGCACTGTAGCCTCACTGTAAGCATACAGTACCTTGGCTCCATGTCTGATAACCCCCGCATGTTCCTGGTCAACACCCGGCAGGTATCCCGGCAAGTCAACAAAGGTGATAATAGGGATATTGAAAGCATCACAATACCGGATAAACCTGGCCGCCTTATCAGAAGAATCCACATCCAATACTCCGGCCATCTCAATTGGCTGGTTAGCCACAAAACCAACTGTATTCCCGTCAATTCTTCCAAACCCGATAACCATATTTCTTGCCCAGTTCTTATGTATCTCAAAAAAATCGGAACTGTCGACAACAGCCTTTATTACATCTCTTACGTCATATGGAAGTCTTGCATCATCAGGTACTATATCGTCAATATTAAAATCTTTCAAAGGTTCAGCCGGCTCAAAGGGCCTGGCCTTATTTTCATTGCTCCAGGGAATAAAGCTTATCAGTTTTTTTATCTGCTCAAAGCACTGGTCTTCACTCTCTGCATAAAAATGGGCATTACCGGTAGTTTCACTATGTACCCAGGCTCCTCCAAGATCTTCCATTGAGATCTCCTCACCAAGCACAGTCTTTATTACTTCAGGTCCGGTAATAAACATCTTTGATATATTCTCCACAACAAAGACAAAGTCGGTTAAAGCAGGTGAATATACTGCACCACCGGCACACGGACCGAGAATAACCGACAACTGTGGAATAACTCCACTCGACAATGTATTCCTGAAAAATATCTCCCCGTAACCGGCCAGCGAATCAACACCTTCCTGTATCCTCGCTCCACCTGAATCGTTAATACCAATCAGCGGAATCCTCATCTTGAGTGCATGGTCCATGATCTTTGTGATCTTCCGTGAATGCATCAATCCAAGTGAACCCCCTGCCACGGTAAAATCCTGGGCATAAATAGCAACCGGAGCATCGTAGATAGTACCGGTACCAATCACGACCCCATCGCTGGGAAGACTCTTGGTCTGCATATCAAAATCACGTGCTGTATGCTCTACAAAAAGGTCATACTCATTAAATGAACCCTTGTCAAGCAGTGTCAGAATACGTTCTCTGGCCGTTCTCTTTCCCATGGCCTTTTGCTTCTCAATGGCTTTTTCACCACCCCCCAGGAGAATTTTTTCACGTTTCTCCTGTAGTTCGCGAATCTTCTTATCAAGCGGCATAATAGTTTGTTTTTTGATTTACCTAACTGGTTATTAATTATTTAAAGGCTATTTCAATTGATTGTCTGCTACAACATTAATAAATATGACTGACTTAAAGAAGAATATATATCAGTAATTATCTAACCTAATATTTTTTCAAAATTTGAAGTCACATATAATACTAATGATCATCTGTTTATCTGCCAATAATTTTCGAATACAATTTTATTTCGGGGCTGCTTTATATAAAAAAATCCCAATAATCAGGTAGAGCATATTTGGTATCCACATTGCCAGGAGCGGATCGAGATTCCCTTTCAGGGAGAACTGGGTTGCAAACTGCATAAAGAAAATATAGGTAAAACTCAGGGCAAGGCCGAGGCCGATCTGCATACCGATCCCTCCCCTCACCTTTTTTGATGATACCGACACTCCGATCAGTGTCAGAATAAAAACCGAAAAAGGATTTGAGAAACGTCTATGCCTTTCGTTCTGCAGCAAGAGTATCTCATCGCTACCCTGTAGCTTCATAAGTCTTATCTGATCACGCAATTCCCTGTAATTCATTGTTTCAACAAAAGTTGGCCTTCTGGCAAAGTCATCAGGTAAAATTGTAAATGAGGTATCAATCCTTCTTCCCGTTCTCACAAACTCCTTACCATCGATAATATCCCTGATGTGATATTGCCTTGCACTCCATTTGTTCAGTACAGTATCCCACCTTACATAATATGATGCCAGTTTTGATTCAAGTTGGCCTTCATCGTTGAACCGTTCAATGCTGAAGTTCCTTCCTAATTGTGTTTCTGTATTATACGATTCCATATAGACATAGACATTGGGGAATACCTGCCTGTGTATATTTGTAGCTGTATATCTTGGTTTTGACTTATAGTACTTATCTTCAAAATCGAGTCGCACCATATTTGAGTGCGGGATAATAAAATTTGTCAAAAGAAATACAAGTATGGCAATAAAAAGAGATGAATAAAAGTAGGGCAACATCAAGCGTCTGAAACTCACCCCGCTACTGAGAATAGCAATAATCTCAGTGTTATAAGCCATCCTTGATGTAAAATAAATTACTGTGATAAAGGTGAAAAGAGGTGAAAAGAGAGTGGAAAAATATGGAACAAAATTCAGGTAATAATCGAAAATAATAGCTCTTGCAGGAGCTTCCTTTTCGAGAAAGTCATCGATCTTCTCAGAAAAGTCGAAGATCACGGCAATAGTCATAATAAGGGTTAGAGCAAGAAAATAGGTTCCAAGGAACTTCTTAATAATATAGATATCAATTACTTTTGTATCTATCTTCCTCATAACCGTTCTCCTAATTTTTTGACCATCATATTTTTCCATTTAATGAAATCTCCCGCCTCGATATACTTCCCTGCTTCCCTTACCAACCAGAGGTAAAAGGCCAGGTTGTGTATGCTGGCAATCTGGGCTCCAAGTAGTTCGCCGGCAATAACAAGATGTCGAAGGTATGACTTCGAATAGGTCATACTCACATGTGAAGTGCCACCGGGATCAAGAGGAGAAAAATCATCTGCCCATTTCCTGTTTCTTATATTAATAATTCCCTCACTAGTAAATATCATACCGTTACGTCCGTTACGTGTAGGCATTACACAGTCGAACATATCAACACCCCTTTCTATTGCTTCAAGGATATTTACCGGAGTGCCTACACCCATAAGATAACGGGGTTTGTCTGCGGGTAGTATATTATTAACCACCTCTATCATTGCATACATCTCTTCAGCAGGTTCACCGACCGAAAGACCTCCTATTGCATTTCCCTCCATACCTTTTGAAGCGATATATTCTGCCGATCTTTTTCTCAGATCGGTGTAAACACTCCCCTGTACTATCGGGAAAAGCATCTGTTTATGTTCCCAAATAAGTTTCCCTGTCTTGAAACGGTCGACAGCCCTGTCGAGCCAGTTATGGGTTAGCATCATCGATTTATGTGCATAGTCGTACTCACACGGGTATGGTGTACACTCATCAAATGCCATAATTATATCGGCCCCGATAATCCTTTGAATATCAATTACATTTTCAGGAGTAAAGGTATGTGATGAGCCATCGATATGAGATTTAAAGTGTGCTCCTTCGGCTGTCAGTTTTCGATTGGCAGAAAGAGAAAAGACCTGGTACCCCCCACTATCGGTAAGTAATGCCCTGGGCCAGTTCATAAAGCTGTGCAGTCCACCAGCTTTTTCCATCACCCCCATGCCCGGACGCAGATACAGATGGTAAGTGTTACCCAGGATAATCTCCGCATCAATATCATCAATCAGGTCGCGCTGCTGAACTCCTTTAACCGTACCGGCCGTTCCCACAGGCATAAATATTGGCGTTTTAATATCGCCATGATCTGTTTTTAACACCCCGGTCCTGGCAGCAGAAGAGATATCATTTTTCCCTATTGTGAACATGCAAAAAAAATGCTAAGATTCTGCACAAAGGTAAATATTAGAAACTAACTGAAAAAACCAAAGTACATTTTTTATCGCAGTCGGCAGTCCTCAGTCGGCAGTCGGCAGTCCTCAGTCGGCAGTCCTCAAACTTTAGTCACTTTGACGATCCGGCGCAGCCGGATGTCAGATCTTCGACCTGCAACATGCAACCTGTACCCTGCAACTCTTCTTCTCTCCCCCGACTACGACCCTGAATAACAGTTTATAAAACAGTTGGGGAATTGAGGACTACTATTTAAATTTGGGATTGTAATATAATCTATGAGTCTTATTCATACTCTACTGATATAATAATAAATATGTTTAATTTTATTCATTATAAAAAGTAGGTTTAAGGAATTACCTGTAACCGAGAATGTCAACCAACAAAAGGAAGAGCTTGGCAGGTCTCAAACTCATGCTTTTTTGCTGATTTCAGACTTCTTTAATGATTAGATTGTTTAACTTTAGATTTCAAAAAGTATATTGTGATTTGCTTAATAATCTTAAAGAACCATGATTGAACCAATTTTAATTATTCATTTATAAAGCTTCTCATCATGTTTTGTAGCAATTGTGGAAAAGAAATACCAAAGGATTCCAAGTTTTGTAATAATTGTGGGACCAAGAATGATCTTGTAATTATCGAGAACGCCAACCCACCTCGAAAGTCTGATGAAGACATTAAGATAGAGATTAGTAATAAATCCCAAAAAACAGTCCAAAAGATTTTGATTTCATTACTTATAGCTGCCATCATTGGACTCTTCTCTTATCCTATTTCAAATGCGATTTTAGAAGTCAACAAAAAAGATTTATCGCCAGCGGATTTCCGTTTTCAAATGAAAGTTGGGGCAAATAATATAGCCTTAAGAAGACAAGATTTGATGGGACAATCAGTAAACAATGCAATAATAGTTGGGGTAATTTCATTCTTTATAATTGTTGGCATTCAATTTATTAAATTAGAAGAAAAGCAGGAATCTAATCCAGATCAAGGTGATCCCATTATTCCTAAACAAACGGGGCCACCAGCTCAGGAACAAGATGACTAGAGTTTTATAGGACAAGTATTACATTCCGAGAGTATTGATTAATTCAAAAAAGTGAATATTCTAAAGATGAAAAAAGGAGAAATATATATAGGCAAAGAAACCAAGCACCCAATTATATTTTTAAAAGAGGTAAACTCTGAACAATTCATTGGTTGCATCATAACGAAATCGAAGGCCATAACTTACCAAAACAACATTGCTTTGACGAGAGAACACTTTGAAGAAACTGACGAAAAAGGAAACACTTTCCAGACTCAGTTTATTAATTCTCATTTTGTTAATTTACAATTAATTAAAAAAGTTGTTTGGGGGCCTTTTACTCGAACAGGTAAATTGAAAGAAGAAGGAATTCAATTTATAGAGACTCGTCTGAAGAAAGATGCTCCAACTCTCTGGAATGATTATATGAAAAAATAAAATCTAACACGTCACTGTCAGATAATTCAGACCGAGTTTAACGAGACAAATCCTTTTCATCTTGACAGTTATAAAATTTTCCCTAAACCTAATAAATAGGACTCTGAGCGGTCTGCAAGACCCAGCGATGAGTCAGTGTTGAACTACACCCGCCGGTCTATGCACTTATCGAAGGTTTTATATGTTTTTGAGAAAAATAGTTTAAATGTTCTTTGAAGTATTGCA
>JAUVKT010000127.1 GCA_030596125.1 Bacteroidales bacterium
TTGGCTTCCACTGGCGAGCATAGTGCCATCAACGGAAATAGCAAGAGCAAGAACTGCCCTGGTATGTGCCTTCCAGGAAGCAACGGGGTTTCCTGATGGAAGCTCCCATATCCGTATATTCTTATCGGCTCCGCCAGACGCCAAAAAACGACCTGAAGGATGAAAAGCAATAGCAAATACAGATCCCGGATGAGCCGACCATGATTTTTCTATATTACCTGAAGAAGTATCAATAATTTTAATTGAACCATCCTTCATGGCAACACCAAGATACTTGCTGTCATTCGAAAACTCTATATCCCACACAAAGTTGCTTCCGAGAGAAATAGTGCTGACAATAGCTTTTTCTTTAACATCAAAAACAATCACCTTATCACTCCTCCCCCCAATAGCAATATATTTACCCGAATCAGACCATGTTATTCTGGTTGGTTTAAATTTTCCAAGTTTGCGCTGCGACAGTGTTTGTCTGGCAGGTATGCTATAAAAACCCATCTCTCCCGATGATTTTGCAAAAACCAGGGTTTTGTTATCAGGTGATATGGCAACAGTTACCAACTTCGCTCCCTTAACCATGCCTGCCAGTGTTCTCCCCCTGAGATCTATAATATCAAGCCGTCCTGTTTTTACTACTGCCAGATATCTTCCATCATTACTGATATCGGAATCAATAGCCAGATCTGATGTGAATTCATCCCCTTCTTTGGTAAAATTGTACATCATCTCACCATTATTCATATTCCATACTTTCAGGAACCCGCCCGCAACAAGAAATTTATTATCGGGCGTAAACTGTACTATCCTTGCGGACTGGCGGTTATTTCCGAGATCCCATTTCTGTGCTTGTAATATTGGTTGGATCAAAAACATGATCCCTGATACCAAAATGAATTTTTTCATGCCGGGCAAATTATCATTTAACCTAAATAATCAGGTTTAACAAAAATAGCAAATTACTGATATACATTGATTCGTTTTTACTACATTTATGTTTATTTTATTTTTCATAAACTACTCACTATGAAGAGGACTTTATTTATTATATTACTGATATTCTTCGGATTATCGGCATGGTCACAAAAACCGGAGTTCAGGATAAGAGGAGGTGTCAATATGCAACAGACTCAGTCTGACGATGCAAAATTCTCACTTACTTCTCATATAGGCGCCATGGCAGGTGTAAGGATCTCAACATTAGGAATTTACGGCGAAGTCCTGTTTTCAACCCACGACAGTAACAACTGGTCTGAAAATGCAGACTATCTGGTCCCGTCCCTGCTGGTACGTTTTTACGGTTTCAGAAAGATGTATGTTGAAGGCGGAATACCATACTTCATTCTAATGAGTGACCAGATTGATAGCCCTACTTCCATTGATTATCCGGACAAGGAGGTAGGATTTTACGCCGGACTTGGTCTCTCTCTTTCCAGAATAGAGATTGGTCTGCGTAGTTCCATGAACCCCATCTCAACTGTTCAACTCACCGGTTCATTCAGATTTTAATGACAGATCAGAAAAACGAATGGCTTCCGCTGGTTGATGAAGATGGAAATGTTAAAGGAAAAGCCTTACGTTCTGAGTGTCATAACGGAAAAAGTATGTTATTTCACCCGGTTGTCCATTTACATATTTTAGATACTGAAGGAAAATTATTCCTTCAGAAAAGGGTAATGACCAAGGACGTACAACCCGGCAAATGGGATACATCTGTTGGGGGACATGTTGACCCCGGGGAGAAGATCGAGGAGGCTCTTGTTCGTGAGACAAGGGAAGAGGCCGGACTGGTTGATTTTAAATACAAATTAGTAAAGAAATATATCTGGCAATCTGATGTAGAAAGGGAGTTGGTTCACTCGTTTATTACAATTACCAACAAACTCCCTGTAACGAATCCTGATGAGGTAGAAACCGGCAGGTTCTGGTCTTTTAAGGAGATAGAAGGTAATCTCAGCAAAGGGTTGTTTACTCCAAATTTTGAATATGAATTTAAGGCTATTCTGCCTGTATCATCCCTGCGGCAACAGTTTCATTGGTAGCCTCATCTATGATCACCACACTGCCAGTGGTATTGTTAACTTTGTAATCGTCATAATAGAGTGACCGGGTGGTTTTAACAGATATCCTGGCAACATCATTCATGTGAATTGATTTATCTTCGTAATCCTCCTCCAGTGTGTTTACATTAAGCTTAGAATCAATAGATTGAATTATACATCTTGCCTCTGAGGTTGTATGCCTGATCACATATTTACTCCTTTCCCGGAGTGGCCTTTCATTAAACCAGCAGATAATCATTTTAACCTCCTGACCAATATTTGGCATATTACCGGCTCCAACTATCATATCTCCCCTGCTTATGTCAATATCGTCATCAAGGGTAATTGTTACAGAGTCACCTATCTTAGATTCTTCAAAACTTTTATCCAGTATATCAATACTCTTAATCTTTGATTTAAGCATTGATGGCAATACTACTATCTCATCACCGGGCTTAAAATTACCACCGGCGATCCGCCCGGCATAACCCCTGTAGTCGTGGTACTTATCTGACTGAGGCCGGATAATATACTGAACCGGGAAACGCTGGTTCTCAAGATCCTTATCCTTAATTATTTCAACTGTTTCAAGCTGGCTAAGAAACGGCTTTCCGGTATACCAGCTCATGTTCTCAGACCTGTCCACTACATTATCTCCATTTTTGGCACTGATAGGAATAATTGATGGGTTATCTATATCAAGTTTTGCAATCAGTTTATCAAGGCCGGCTTTCACTTTGTTGAAAACATCCTCACTATAATCAACCAGGTCCATTTTATTTACACAGAAAATTATATGGCGAATGTCAAGAAGCCGGGCAATATAACTATGCCTTATTGTCTGTTCGAGCACTCCGTTACGGGCATCGACAAGTATTACTGCAAGATCGGCCGTTGAGGCACCTGTTACCATATTGCGGGTATACTGAATATGGCCCGGGGTATCGGCAATGATAAATTTTCTCTTTGGTGTTGCAAAGTAGCGGTATGCCACATCAATGGTGATACCCTGCTCACGTTCTGCTTTCAGTCCGTCTGTGAGCAATGAAAGATCTACTTCCTGTTTGCCTCTTCGTTTTCCTGCTTCAATAATATGCTCCATCTGATCCTCGAAGATCGACTTACTATCATACAGTAATCTTCCTATCAGCGTACTTTTCCCATCATCAACACTACCGGCAGTAGTAAATCTGAGAAGTGTTTTATTCCGGCCATTACCAGACAGAGGATCTCTTTTTATCACCTCTTTATGATTAACCTGTTCGTTCATCTCTGCTTTATCGATTAAAAATATCCTTCTCTTTTTCTCTCCTCCATCGCTGCTTCTGACCGCTTATCATCATGCCTGCTACCACGCTCGGCACTTCTTGTAGCAGCTATCTCAGCAATAATATCTTCAAGATTATCAGCCTTTGAAAGTGTTACACCGGTACAGGTTATGTCGCCGATGGTCCGGCACCTTACGTCAGTTGTAATAACCTCCTCTGTTGGTTTCAGTTCCATAAACGGAGCCCATGCAAGCCAGAGACCATCCCTTTTGAATACCTGACGTTTATGTGTATAATAGAGACCAGGAAGTTTTATATTTTCATACCTTATATATTGCCACACATCTAATTCTGTCCAGTTACTGATAGGAAAAACCCTGAAATGCTCACCCATTAGTTTACGTCCGTTAAAAATGTTCCACAGCTCCGGCCTTTGATTCTTTGGGTCCCATTGTCCGAACTCATCACGATGTGAAAAGAAACGTTCTTTCGCACGTGCTTTTTCTTCATCACGCCGACCTCCACCAATAGCAACATCAGCTTTGATCTCTTCGATAGCATCAAGCAATGTAACGGTCTGGAGCTTATTGCGGCTGGCATTAACTCCTTTCTCCTCAACAACACGGCCTTTATCAATTGAATCCTGAACATAATGCACAAGAAGTTCAACATCAAGTTCTCTGGCAAGCTCATCCCTGAATTTCAATGTCTCCTCAAAATTATGACCGGTATCTATATGTAATAACCTGAAAGGAATTCTCGCCGGCCAGAAGGCCTTTCTGGCAAGGTGAACAAGTACTATTGAATCTTTGCCCCCGGAAAAGAGCAGGACGGGGTTTTCAAACTGTGCTGCCACCTCTCTCATAACATATATTGCTTCGTTCTCAAGCTCTTTTATATGTTCACTGTTGATTTTTATTTTATCTCCCATCGAATAAATATTTTTATTCTATCTTTTTTCATGTAACCCGCATTCCTTGCCTGACTGGTCTTCCCACCACCATCGTCCTGACCTGAAATCTTCACCTTTTTTGACTGCCCGGGTACATGGTGCACATCCTATACTAACAAAACCTTTTTCGTGAAGTTCATTATAAGGAACGTGATTTTCAGCAAGATAATCTTCTATCTCCTTAAGTGTCCAGTCAATAACCGGATGATATTTAACTATATCTTTGTCACTTTCATATTCTACATTTGTGAGAACAGTACGTTCTGATGACTGATCAGCCCTGATCCCTGTAATCCATACATTCATCCCCTTAAGGGCTCTTCCGAGTGGTTTTACCTTTCTGATGAAACAACACTCTTTTCTCTCTTCAACAGAACGATAAAAACTATATGGTCCTTTTTCGGCCAAAAGGTTTTCGACATCTTCCCGGTCCGGAAAGAATGTCTCTATCTTTTTATTATACTTTTTCAGCGTATTGGAAAATACTTTGTATGTCTCTTCGAACAGGCGACCGGTATCCAATGTAACAATTCTTACCGGAATATCATTTTTTAAAATAATATCAGTAATAACCTGATCTTCAATCCCGAAACTTGTGGTGAAAATTACCCTTCCCGGGTACATTTTTGATATTTCCATCAGGCTTTCACGGATACTCTTTCCTTCAATCCGGGAGGAAATTTCCTGAGCCTCATTTATCCCCATCTTATTTTATCTATTTATCCTCAAATCCCTTGACTTTCGTCCAGAGCCTTTCGTGGAAATAATAAAGTATCATTTTTGAAAACACCTCGATACTGCCTATTGAAAGGGCCATCTTTAATTCACCTGTAATTACATAGCTGATGGTCATTGTGTCTAATGTTCCGACCACTCTCCATGAGAGTGTTTTGAGCAGACTTTTGATCGGCTTATCGCCTTCAGCTTTTTCGGTTTTAGCAACCCTTTTTACCCTTTGATCTCTTGTTGATTGCAATATGACGTCTATCATACCTTTTCCATTATTTAATTATACAAATTAAGGACAAAATCTTTTACTAACTGGTAGCACGAATCCCCAAATAATGTAAGTATTTAACTATATTGTTATATGGGTATTTATACATATGGAACAAACGACTAACGACAAACGGCGAAAGATGAAAGGTGAAAAAATGGATAATAAGAGGGGAAGCGGAGTTGTCATTGGCAACGCAGAGAGGGATCTGTCGATAGGAAATCTGGAATGATGTCATTAAAGAACATTTGACATTTGACGTCAGACATTTAACATGAATTGGAGAGGGGGAG
>JAUVKT010000016.1 GCA_030596125.1 Bacteroidales bacterium
CTCCGGCTGACCATGTTTCTGCTTCAATGGTCCTGGTGGTACGAGCACCATGGATTACCATTTTTGATATAACATGTCTTGTGTCGGATGACATATTCTGATCAATTCGATCGAGGATGGTCTCTCCTGATGGTTGAGCGAGGAGGAACCCCTGGATAAATATTGCTGCTATTAGTGCCGTAATTTTTTTCATTTGTTTATAATTTATTAATTTCTATGTCATTCTGATCCCGATTTATCGGGTGAAGAATCTGCGGCTTCAAATTTCGAGATCCATCAGTCGCTCTGCTCCTTCAGGATGACATTATTATGCCTGTAGTTCCTTAAACAACTGCGCTGTCTGACGCTTGTAGATACCAATGCCTGCCAGCGCTGCTCCGAAAACCGTTGCAAGTATTCCGGGGATAAACCCGATATAGTAAGTTTCAGGTGTGATTTTTGCCTTATATATCCCCGACATCATCATAGTAGACCCTTCAAGCATATCGCTGAAATCCATCCCATTCTCAAGCAATCTGGCAAAAAACAGACCAATCGCTGTCCCTACAACTGATCCCACTATTCCAATTATAAGGGATTCGCTGATCAGACTCCTGTAAATATGACCCTTATGCTCTCCTATAGCCATTCTCAGACCCATTTCGCCATAGCGTCTTAACCCTCCAAGCAGTCCTGCATTCCAGAGGACGATTGCCATAGCTGCGAGGAATATGGAAATGATAATGCTCTGCATGTAGCCCACCATATCAAGATATCCGGATAAAAGGTCATCCTGATCACTGAGTTTAACCATTACAGGTGAAAACGTATCATCAGGATCTGTATTGGCCAGGTTAAACAGATTGGAAAATGCTTCAGCTTTCTCATCGTCATATTCACCATCAATGAAGTAACCAAGAATTTCACCAACAGTATCCTCCATATCCATCGCCATTCTGATGCCTGATATATCAGCCAAAATTCCGCCACGGTCAAGCACCGGAGCTCCAAACTTAATTGTTCCGCTGACTGTGAAATTGGTAATTGACATTGCTCCATACATGGTAGATGTGATTAGAGTAACCTGATCTCCGGGATTTACTTTCAACCTTTGCGAGAACACTTCACTTAGCAGTACTTCATCATATGAGTCAGGAAGTTCTCCTCTTACGAGATTGTTCTGTAAACTCAACCGTTCAACTTCATGGCTCTCTTCAGACAGCAGGTCAACAGCCATACCCATTGCAGGTCCCTGTTCCCTGGTCTCACCATTCTCATCCGGAGAGTCTATCAGTCCACCGAATCCAATACGTTCAACCCAGATCATATCCGGATATTTTAATTTCAGTTTGGACATAAAATCTGAGGCCTTCATCAAAGCCAGGTCATTTGGTTTCTGGTCTTTTATATCATTATACGCCTGGCTCATGATCTTCACATGTCCGGTTGCGAATTTGGAGTTAAAATCTATGATATCACCGAGTATACCTGTAATCCAGGCCTGCATCAGCACTGCCAGCATTACACCCAGTGAAACTACAATGATTGGCAGAAGGCTTCTCTGGCGGTCTCTGATCAATCCTTTTATAAAAAAACGTAACATATCTTTATTTTTAGTAATAAGTTATTGGATTTTTCCCCTGATAGCATCATTGGGATTCATCTTTGCTATCTTCCTGGCCGGCATATAGCTCACGATAGCTGTGGTTATTGTTACCAGAATTATTGTTCCTAATACCAGGGCCACACTGTAGGCCGGGATAATGGTTTCACTTATTGGGAGACCCATCTGATCAACACCTTCAGGCATTTTAAATCCTACCTGTTTTAGTTTGAGTAGTAACGGTATCCCCCAGAGCGCTCCAATCACTAAAGCCATGATTGCATGCATAGTTCCTTCAATAGTAAAAACTCCAATTACCTGTCTTCTTGTCATTCCCATAGCAATAAAAGTTCCTATCTCTTTCTGACGTCGGAATATTGAAAGAACCTGAGTGTCGAAGATCGCAAGCATAGCGAGTGCGAGCAGTATAAGGTACATAACAGCATTTCCAATTGATTTACCCTTAATCATCTTATCCATATCGGCCAGTAGTTCTGAGTGATCCCAGAAATCCCATCCTTCAAGGTCCAATTCACGATCGGTTTCATCTTTAACTATTATAAGAGTTGCTTCCTTTTCAGTGCCTATCATTGATTGCATGGTTTTCAATGGAATCCATATCTGTCCTGCATCAATTGCCGGAACATTTGTCCTGAACACTCCTGTAATTTTTACCTCAACTGCATCAAACATTCCGTTTGCATCTCTCCAGCGCACTAGTACAAAGTCGCCGATGTTTACATCAATATCGACAGCCATACGGGATCCGATTATCGCCGGGATTTCATCGTTTTCAGCCACAAGTTTATTTGTTGGCAGGGCTACTACTTTCTGTGCTGCATTAATACCCTTAAGCATAATGGTTTTTAACCTGCCTTCAGGGTAAATTGTAGCCTGTGAAACGAGGACTGCTGCAATATTGCCCTTTTCAAAAGAGGGTAGTAACTTATCAGGGATTGTCCCATGTGCATCTTCGTAGGTGAATGGGTCGTAGGGATCGTAGGTTTCATACCTGTATTGGCCCTGACCGTATTCCCACTCTATAGTGTCATGCCGGGCCTGTTTATTCCATCCCTGTATAATTCCATTCTGCATAATGATTACAACGTAGGCTACAGAAAGGATAAAGACATTAAGGAAGGTCCTGAGTCCTGCACCGAACAGGTTTTTAATTGCTAGTTTAACTGCTAACATAACGTGCCTCCTTTCAGTTTTTAACAAGATTGTCTGCAACCACTTTGCCATCTTCAAGGCGAATAATCCGTCTCATGTATTTAATGACTTTGTCGTCGTGGGTTGCAAATAAAAATGTAGTATTCAATTCCTTGTTCAGTTTCTCCATGGTACGGAGAATATGGTGAGAGTTTTCTGCATCCAGGTTGGCTGTAGGCTCATCTGCGAGCACCATTTGCGGACGTTTTACCATAGCCCTGGCTATCGCTACCCGCTGTGATTCTCCTCCGGATAGCTGTTTTGGTTTAGATTTGATCTTATCGGTAAGACCTACCCATTCAAGTGCGTTCAGTACTGCTTTTTTTCGTCCGGATGAAGTCATTTTCAAAAGGAGCAGGGGAAACTCTACATTTTCATATACCGTGTAAACCTGCATCAGGTTATAAGTTTGAAATATGAAACCCAGGTGCTGTTTTCTTAATGTTGAAGCTCTTTTTG
Source organism: Bacteroidales bacterium (assembly GCA_030596125.1). Taxonomy (GTDB): domain Bacteria; phylum Bacteroidota; class Bacteroidia; order Bacteroidales; family VadinHA17; genus JAUVKT01. The sequence goes on from JAUVKT010000016.1 coordinate 3,254, forward strand.
CGCTTATCCCCCGCATGGAAGTATCCATCACAATGACATCTCCTTCCGAAGGATTGTCGAGTGAACCGATAATATTCAGCATGGTGGTTTTTCCGGAACCACTGGGTCCAACGAGACCGGTAAACTCCCCGGTTTCAATTTTAAGATTAATATCTTCCAGGGCCGTAAAATGGCCTCCACCAATCGGGAATCGCTTGACAAGATTATCGATGGTGATAATTGTACCGTTTTTCATTGTTTCTAAGTTTATAATGATGCTTATTGTTTAATCGTTTAATTGTTTAATCGTTAAGTCGTTTGCTTTGTCCGCTGTAGCTTTAGCGGAAGCGGGTCGTTCGTCATTCTATATTTAATGATTATAGACTACCATAATTTGTATTCCTGCTCCGTTAAATAGTGACGGGCCAGAGTCAAAATCAAAAATTTTAAATTTCTGAGGATTCCGGAATCCCATTATATAGTAGCTAAACCTGTCGTAGGTTAAACCCATGTTCAGGAAACTGTATAGCTCATCACTTTCCCAGTCATAATAGATTATAGTTGATATATTGGCTGTTAATGAGACAGGGTAACTTGCAGACAAACTTGTAAAACTCACGGACAGATCATTACCGAACAGTTCATCTGATGATTGGTATATAAAGTGTTCGGTCATTAAGTTAAGTCCGTTTCCTAAGCCAAAAGTATAATCAGCTCCTGCTGTTAGCATGTTGGTGTATGGGTAGTCCCAGCCATGTTCCTGAAATTTTACAACATCTTCAACCCACAATCCTATTCCAAGATCAGCTTTAATGTCAATTCCAATCCTGTTTTCAGGAAAAACAATATCGTCTGTGTATCCTGTAAATTCAGCAGGCAAAGTGGCTTCTCTGTTATGGTAAGAGATTCCTATCTCTGCTCCCGGAAGAGGAAGTTGTATGCGTCCGCCAAATTCTACTCTGGCATTTAACGATTCATAAATCTCCCAGCCTTTAGTATTCTTATTACCATAAAGTCCCCATAGCCAGATATTGATATTATTAAGAGTGTAATACCTTCCAAGCACACCGTAGACACCGTCTGTGAGGTTGAGCGGATCCCTCGGATCAATTCTGTCGAACCACATTAATGGCCGTAAAATTGTAGCCGATCCAAAGTTAATCTTCTGTAATCCTGCCCGGATCTCAAACTGTTCGCCTGAGAATTTCATCCACATCCGATATGGTTTTATCTTACCGTACAACTTATCTTCATCAGTCGGATTGGTGTAGCTGCCTGCCAGGTTTGCAGAAAACTCTCCTTCAAAACTAAATTTCTCCTTTACCGGTAAATAAAATTTCATTTCAGGAATATACCTTAATCCTGTTTGACAGGCCCATTCACTGCTTTTTCCAAATGTTGACCATCCAACAGCCATACCTTTGAAATCAAGATCCTGTGAACAGATATTGGAAATCCCAACACTTAACAGGGTCACAATCAGGAAAAAAATATTGGTTGACTGTTTCATTACATTTAAGATTCTTTTCTTGGTAAAATACCATAGAAATAGAAATTCATCAGTTCTAATATCATATCCTGTGCATCCGGATAGAGAGCCCTTAATGATGGATCGTCACTCATTGCAGTCAGGTGGTTAAGAAAATACATAATGAATTCCGGTTTTATATCTGCCCTGATATCTCCATTTTTCTGTGCAATTAAAATATCATTCATCATTATTGTAAGGCTTTCTTCTGTTTTTTGTTGCATGTAAGTTTTCAGTCCGGCATCTTCAAGATTATAAAAATCGCTTAGAAATTCATGGCTGATCTCTTTAGTGGATTCCATTTTTAGTACTACAAGATCAGAGACCTTATCCTTATAGTTTTTGTCACTGGCCATAATACTGTTGTATTTGCTAACCGATTCATCGAAGATGCGATCAAGGATGTGTCTGACTAATATGTTTTTATTGGTAAAAAACTTATAAAAGGTCATCTTACTAACATCGGCAGTAGCGCATATCTCCTCAATGGTTACCCTCTTTATTCCATGCTTCCAGAAGAGTGTTTTGGCAGTTTTGATAATCTGAATGTACTTCTTATTATGCTTATTCATAATTTGTATAATATACGAATACGATACAAATATACAATAAACGTATAATAATGTCAAATTATTCTGATATTTTTTTTCAACATTAACATAACTGATATATGGCATATCGGAGGAAAATAGTAGTTAATTACAATTTTGCTACTTTTGTGAACCGAAAAATATGTGTGAATGAAAAGACTATTTGTTTTATTTCTATATGTTGGAGTTATTATTGCTTTGCTTGTAGCTGTTACTTTGTACAAGTCATTATTAAAGCCTGTAAAAGTATCAGAGGAGGGTATTGAAATATTTATTCCTGCTGGTTCGGAGTTTGAGGATGTTAAGAACATCTTGCGGTCAGAAAACCTTATTGTAAATGAGTCTGCCTTTGACTTACTTGCCAAAAGAAAGAATTACTCTGACAATGTGAAACCCGGCAGGTATATTATTTCAGATGAAATGAGCTATAACGATATAATGAATCTTCTCAGATCGGGAAACCAGACTCCGGTAGTTGTAACGTTCAACAATATCAGAACCCTCGAAGAACTCTCATCAAGGTTATCAGTCCACCTGCAGGCAGATTCGACTGAGATATTGAGATTCTTATTAACTGAATCGAACTATACTAAAGATGGCTTTAAGAATGAGACAATTATTGCACTATTCATTCCTGATACATATGAAATGTACTGGACTGACACCCCCGAGGATATTTACGTCAGGATGTTGCGGGAGTTTAATTTATTCTGGAGCGATAAAAGAAAGAAGCAGGCCGGGGAAATAGGTTTGACTCCAATTGAAGTAAGCATGCTGGCATCAATTGTTGACGATGAAGTGCTTAAAGAGGATGAGAAATCCAAAATAGCAGGAGTGTATTTGAACAGGCTGAAAATGAAAATGCCTTTGCAAGCATGCCCAACAATAAAATTTGCACTTAATGATTTTACGATCAGGAGGGTACTCAATGAGCACCTGATTATTGAATCACCATATAATACATATAAATACAGGGGGTTGCCTCCCGGGCCTGTTAGATGTGCCACCAAATCGGGTATCAATGCAGTCCTTAATGCCGAGAAACACGACTATCTCTATTTCGTGGCAAAGTATGATTTTTCAGGTTATCACCATTTCTCTAAAACACTCAGAGAGCATAATAATTACGCCAACCGTTATCAGTCCGAACTGGATAGAATGAGGATTTACAATTAATCCTATACTATTTCAACCTCTTTTTTGAGCTCTATACCGAACCTCTGGTTTACTGATTCAATGATCCGTTCAGCAAGGTTAAGGATTTCAATTCCTGTGGCATTACCGTAATTAACAAGAACAAGTGCCTGTTTGTTATGGACACCTGCATCACCATCCCTGAATCCTTTCCATCCGCACTCCTCTATTAGCCAGCCGGCCGGAATTTTTATATGATCCTCGTTGGTTTCATAGTATGGCATTTCCCGGTTTTTATGATGTGTCGACTTAAAGAGTTGCCTGTTGATAACCGGGTTTTTGAAGAAACTGCCTGCGTTACCTGTAATAGCCGGATCAGGTAATTTTTCTCCCCTTATCTCCATTACAGCTTGCCTGATGGTGTGGAGGCTCTTTTTACCTATTCTGTTAACCCTCTCTTCGAGGTTCCCATATTGAGTATTGAATTGATCAGGGTTCTTTATTAGATTAAAATAGACCTTGCTGATAAAATATTTTCCTTTCAATTCATTTTTAAAAATGCTTTCCCTGTAGCTAAACCTGCAATCATTTGCAGAAAAGAGCTCAGCCTTTCCTGTGGAGAGCCTGATTGCTCTTACCGCCCGAAGGACATCCTTTATTTCACTTCCATAGGCCCCGATATTCTGAACGGGTGCAGCCCCTACTGTTCCGGGAATAGAGGAGAGGTTTTCAACACCTCCCAGGTTAATATTAACGCACCATTCTACGAAACTATCCCAGGTTAGCCCGGCATCAGCGCTAACAACAATATTTCTGTTCTTCTCTTCAACAATATTGACTGAATTACAGGATGCATTAATAATTACACCATCGTAATCGGAGGTAAAGAGTATATTGCTCCCTGCACCAAGAATGAAATATTTTAGTCCCGATTTAACTGCTTGCTCTGCCGCAGCGAGTATATCCTCCTCGTTCCCGACAGAGATAAACCTTCTGGCCCTGACGTTAAAACCAAAGCTGTTGTATTCTTTTAAGGAGTAGTTATCGTAAATTTCCATTATTGTGCTTAAAACTTCATTAGTATATTATGTTGAATCACAAACCAATCTCAGGTCACTCCTGCAGGGCAGGTTAAGTACCCATTAGTTACTGTAAATTTACTATTATTGATCCGGTTATCTATACAGGCAGAGTTATTTTATTTATGTTATAGACAATGGATTGATTTGACCTATCTTTGCTGAAATGTCGAAAAAGGTTATTATATCGGTGTCAAGTGATATAGTTACTGACCAACGTGTATTAAAAATGGCGGGGGTCATTAATGAAGCTGATTGTGATGTTATAATCCTGGGCCGGATTCTTCCTGATAGTTTACCGGTTGATGACCTTCCATTCAGGATCAGACGTTTCAGAATGATATTTAAAAAGGGTTTTTTATTCTATAAGTGGCTGAATATTCGTATTTTCTTTTACCTGCTTTTCCACAGGGCAGATATCCTGGTTGCCAATGATCTTGATACTCTTCTGCCTAATTATATTATCTCCAGGTTTAAAAGAGTTGAGTTGATTTTCGACTCGCATGAGTACTTTACAGGTGTCCCGGAACTTGCCGGCCGCAAATTTGTAAAAGGTGTATGGAAGTATCTTGAGCGAAAAACAGTTCCTGCACTGGATCATGTAATAACAGTAAATGAATCAATCGCTGATCTTTACAGGAAAGAATACAACATTGAACCGGTTGTAGTTAGAAATCTGAGCCAGACGCATGTTATCGATCCGGTTAATCGCAACCTGTTCTGTTCTGATAATGAAAATCTGTTATTGGTGCATCAGGGTACATGGAATAATGACAGCCGGGGCCTGGATGACCTGCTTGAAGCAGTGCGCATAACCAATGGTGTTCATCTGATGGTTATCGGGAAAGGTACTTCACTTGATGCTTTAAAAAGTAAAATTAAAGTTGACGGATACTCAGACCGTGTAATATTCTTTCCGCATATGAAGTGGGAAGAGATGATGTCATACACTAAAGCAGCTGATATTGGTTTTAGTCTTGAGAAAGGTGACAGTTTAAGTTACAGGTTAAGTTTACCGAATAAAGTATTTGAGTATATATCAGCAGGTGTGGCCTTAATAACAAGCGGACAGCCTGAGGTGAAAAAGATACTTGATGAGTTTAATTGTGGAATTTGCGTAGATAGTAATGACCCCGGATCAATTTCCAAAGCTCTTGTTCTGTTAAGGGATGACAGGGACCTGCTTTTGCGACTAAAAGAGAACTCAAGGAAGGCAGCGGCCCTGATAAATTGGGAAAACGAAAAAATAAAAGTCACAAGTATATACAGGAAAGCAGGTTTATATATTTAATTAACAAGCATGCAAAGAATTTTAAAGAAATATTACCCGCAGATAATTTTCACCCTTGTCGGCGGTCTTGGCGGTCTCCTTTACTGGAAATTTGTTGGTTGCAAATCAGGTACATGCCCTATAAAATCTGTCTGGTATTACAGTACACTCTATGGGATGGTTTTTGGGTACCTGATAGCAGATATTATTCTGGGCTTTATTAAAAAAAGGAAGAAGAAAACTGAGGATAAATAAAATATGTCAGTGCGTAGAAATGATCGGTTACCGCTATGGGTTTTTATATATAAAATTGTATTTTAGGATTCATAATACTGATATTGTTCCATATGACCATTAAAAATAAATTATAAACATATGAAAACCAGTAGGAGAGATTTTCTGAAAGCTGCAACTGTTGTAGGCGCAGGTGCAATGACAGGTGGCGTGATTAAAAGTTGCTCTGCCGGAGCCGGAAAAGAGACCAATCTTCATCATATAAAGGAGATTACCGGCAGCAGGCATACCCAGCTTTTTAATATGTCAGGTTATTCAGCCCCAAAAATTGATACTGTAAGGGTTGGGTTTATTGGCCTTGGGAGTCGTGGCAGCGGAGCCGTTTACAGGATGCTTAATATCGAGGGAACTGAGGTGCGGGCATTGTGTGATAAGCGCCCTGTTGCTGTTGAGGCATCCAGGGATAGGATGATAGTACATGGATTTGACGAACCTGCTCTCTATTCAGGTGATGAGGATTCCTGGAAAGAGATGTGCCAGAGAGATGATATTGATCTGATTTATATCTGTACGCCATGGGATCTTCATACACCAATGTCTGTCTATGCAATGGAGCAGGGTAAGCATGTTGCATGTGAAGTTCCGATAGCCCTGACGCTTGATGAAACATGGTTGTTGGTTGAGACATCTGAAAGAACAAAAAAACATTGTATGCAGCTTGAGAACTGCTGCTATGACTTCTTTGAGCTTTTAACACTGAATATGGCCCGTCAGGGTATGTTCGGAGATATTGTTCACGGTGAAGGTGCTTATATACACACACTTATTGGTCATAACTTCAGCAAGTTTGATAATAACAACCCTACAGGAAATGGTTATATTGATATGTGGAGGCTTAAGGAGAACTATAATCGTAACGGTAATCTCTATCCAACACATGGCCTTGGTCCTGTTTGCCAGGTTATGAATATTAACAGGGGTGACAGGATGGAATATCTTACTTCAATGTCGACCAACGACTTTAATATGCATAAGCATGCTGAGGAACTGGCTGAGGTTGATGAGTTTTACCTTCCATATACAGAAGATAAGTATCGTGGCAATATGAATACTACTCTTGTGCGAACACTCCTTGGACGTACTATAATGATACAGCATGATGTGTCAACACCAAGGCCCTATTCACGTATACATCTCGTTAGTGGAACAAAGGGAGTAGCACGAAAGTGGCCCGGACCCGCCAGGATAGCTTTGGGTCACAGCTGGATGAATGATGAAGAGTTTAAGGAGATTGAAGAGAAATATACTCCTGAAATAATCAGAAGAGTAGGGGAGATGGCCCGCTCAGTAGGAGGTCATGGTGGAATGGATTTTATTATGGATTGGAGATTAATTGATTGTCTGCGTAATGGTTTACCTGTTGACCAGGATGTTTATGATTCAGCACTATGGAGTTCTATTACTCCGTTGAGTGAGTGGTCTGTTGCAAACAGGTCAGGCTCAATAGATGTGCCTGATTTTACCTGCGGATCGTGGGAAACCAATATACCACATAAAATAAATCTTGAAGAGGGTGGTTCTACCGGTGTAAGGAAGGTTGAAAGGGTTTTGGAATCTATTCAGCTAAATGTTTAAGGTATTGTAATACCCCATTTTTTCAGGGTTGATGGTTTTGGAATACCATTTCTGTCATACCCTCTGTACCAGTAGTATCGCCTAAGCATTTTGTGCAGTGGGACACGCCTGTTTTTCTTATCAGATGTTCTCGACTCATAGAGAAACCTGTGTGGAAGAGTATCATCTTTTGAGGTAATTCCTTCCCTGGTATTCATATATCTTTCAAGGAGATGTCCTCTTTTGCCACATCTGCGGAATTTGTACTGGTTCAGTTTTATTCCTGTTATTGAGGTATACGTCCTGAAATAATGCTTAACGCTAACAACCTGTAAGGCTATCTGCGGAATAATAAGGTTTAATATTCTGATAATTATTCCCGGCAGGTATTTTGTTAAATATCTCTCACCAAAAACCGCATAGATAGTAAACTGACAGGTTTGTAACGAGTTAATGGCAAAGTTGAGGTCTTCCATAAACATGGTAATATAGGCATTACCCATGATTCTGAATTTATATGAGAATCTGCTGAATGCCTGTAACGACATCATTGTGGCTGAAAGATGACATGCCCCCCGGTTAGCTGTGGCAAGTCCTAATCCATGGCCATATGATCCTCTCGGGTCATACGCTGCCGCCTCTAGACCTTTGGTATGAATAGCGTATTCCTTGCCTCCATATTTCTCCGAGAGCCATCGTGTTCCTTTTCCCAGTTCGGTTCCGGCTCCACGATTATATCCAATATCCTCAAGGATCTCGTTAACAAGATCTGCAGCACCAAACTTCAGGTTGGTTTTGTAAATCTTATTTTCTCCCGCTTCCATGGCCCAGGCCAGGGTTGCACCTGCTGAGATTGTATCTATTCCAACCAGTTTGCAAGTCTCATTCCATTCTGCTATTGCAACAGGATCAAAAATTCCCAGGGACGTTCCAAGTAATCCGATTGTTTCATACTCCGGGACCTGTAGCACCCTGTCGCCAAACTTACCTTTATGTCCGCACAATATTGAACAGGGTTTACATGTTGAATAACCCAAAGTGTGATTTTCACCGATCTCCTCACCTGTAATATTTTCAAAATCAGGATGAGTACCATCCCTGAAGTTATTTACAGGAAGCATTAAGTTCTTAATTGCCGGTTTTACATTTGATGCAGTGCCATATTTCCTGTATTCTATTGAGGTAAATTCATTTTTGTTTATATCTGCAATAAATGCACTTCTGTTTTTCTTGAACTCCTCCCTGTTTTTAGCGACAATCTTGAATTCTCCGCCTTTTGCCGTAACAGCCTTTACTTTTTTTGATCCCAATACTGCACCCATACCACCTCTCCCTAAGAATCGGTTTCCGGATATGATATTGGCATAATTAACCAGGTTTTCGCCGGCCGGCCCAATAGCTATGGTTCCGGCACCTCTGTCTTTCAGGAAATTCTGGGTGTAGTCACTGTCTTTACCCCATATAGATTCTGCATTGTTAAATTTAGCGCCACCGGAGTCAATCTCAATCCAGACAGGTTTATCAGACGCACCATTTATTATCAGTCCATCCCATCCCGAGGTTTTTAATGCCATACCAAAAGGCCCGCCACATGATGAACTTGCAATAATACCTGTTAAGGGAGATTTTGATACAGCTGAAAAACGGCCTGAACATGGAGCCCCCGTGCCCATGTAAGCTCCTGTATGAAATACTATGATGTTATCTGGTGACAGGGCATCGGTACCTGCAATAAATCTGTTATAAAACAACTTCAAAGCAAGTCCCTTTCCTCCAAGATATTTCACGGTATCCTCATAGGGTACTTCATACACACTGTAAGTCTGGTCAGTAACATTTATTTCCAGCACCCTGTTACTGAGTCCTGTAATCTCCTTCATTTGAATCTGACTTTTATTGGTAGTAAAAATAAGATACTTTTAATTAGTTTTGACCGGTTGGTATATGAATTTACCAACATTAATTGATTCTAAGCAGATGAACATGAATTTATTATTTTTAGATGGATTAACTTATAAGATTTTTATTGACCCTTTATTAGCCTCTTCTCATAAAAAGGCTTTAAAGATGATCAATGGAGGTGGCAAGGTTATTGATATTGCGTGTGGAACCGGCTCATTGGTATTTCGTTTATCAGAAAATGCTTTTCGTGTAACAGGTATCGATCTTTCGGAGCCGATGATATTGGGAGCGAGAAGAACCAAAGAACGCAAACTGATACAGAACGTTGATTTTTTTGTAAAGGATGTTACAAAGCTTTGTGAATACAGCGACAATGAGTTTGATTATGCCACTATTTCAATGGTAGTTCACCAATTTCCTGAGCAAATTGCAGAAGATGTTCTGAAAGAAGTATTCAGAATAGCAAAAGAAGTTATTATTATTGATTACATGTTTCCGATTTTAAGTAGCTTTCAACGTTTACTTGTCTATTTTATTGAGAGGCTGGCAGGTGGTGAGCATTATCAAAATTTTTTGCACTACATGGAAAACAGTGGAATCGATCATTATTTAAATCAGCTGCAAATTAATAAGATTGAACAACCGGCAAATTCCAGAGGGGCACTTACTGTTCTCAGATGCAGGTAATCTCCAATTTAAAACCCTGCTGCCTGTCCGTCTTTTCTTGATTCAGAAGCTCCATAATAGACTTTATTCTTATTATCCCACATAATCGCCTGGTAGCCACCATAGCCGCCCAGGTTCCATGCAATCTTATGACCTTTCATAAGCAGCTTCCGGATATCTTCCCATCTTATGCCTGATTCGAGGTTTACAGTTCCTCCATCTGCCATAATTTCACCGGTTGGTTGAGATGATCCAACATGGCGTATTCTTGGAGCGTCACCTGCTTCCTGAAGGTTCATGTCAAAATCAATCAGGTTAATAACGATCTGTGCATGACCCTGTGGTTGCATTGCACCACCCATAACTCCAAAGCTAATCCAGGGTTTACCATCTTTGGTAATAAATGCAGGTATGATAGTATGAAATGGCCGTTTCCCTGGAGCATATACGTTAGCATGACCTTCCTGCAATGAGAACAGTTCACCCCTGTCCTGAAGAATAAATCCGAGCCCGGGAGGAGACATACCGGAGCCCATCCCTCTGTAATTGCTCTGGATTAGTGAAACCATATTGCCATGATTGTCAGCAACAGTCAAATAAATTGTATTTCCGGATTCAATCTGGCCGGGCGGATAACTTCTGGCAGCCCTGTGAGGGTTTATTAACTTAGCCCTTTTGGCTCCATATTCTTTTGAAATAAGCTGATCAATTGGTATATCCACAAATGACGGATCGGCATAATACTTTGCCCTGTCTTCGAACGCTAGTTTTTTTGCTTCTACTAAGTAGTGTATATATTCGGCCGATCCGAACCCCATCTCTCTTAGATTGTATTGTTCGAGGATATTCAGAATCTGAAGCGCGGCAGTCCCCTGCCCGTTAGGTGGTAATTCCCAGACATCATAACCCCTGTAATTGATTTTGATGAGTTCGACCCATTCTGAATGATGTCTGGCAAGATCTTCATAACTCAGGAATCCTCCCTGCTCTTTAATAAAATCGGATATGGTTTTAGCGATGCTTCCCTTATAGAATTCGTCTCTTCCTCCCATTGCAATTTTTTCAAGGGTGTTTGCCAATGCAGGGTTTTTGAAGATTTCACCTTTCCCGGGAGAATGGCCGTCAGGCATATATATGTCAGCTATGTTTGGAAAACGCCTGAGATAAGCTGTTCCGGTTTTCATATAGTGGGCTATCAATTCTGAAACAGGAAAACCCTCTCTGGCATAGGTGATTGCAGGTTGAAGTACAATATCTACAGGAAGTGTCCCGAACATATCATGCATTTCAAACCATCCGTCAACACAACCCGGAACTGAAACGGGCAGGGGACCATAGGCAGGAATTTTTTCATACCCGTTTTCCTGTCCTGTGACTTCAACATCCAGCCAGGGGATAAAAATAAAAACAGAATAAGGATTTTTAATGTGTTCATAATATCATGTTGTAAGAAAAATAAGCATATTCATCCCTGGTTGATTATAAATGCTTATTAATAATATTTAGCAGTTCAGTTTTATCAAATGGTTTGGCAATATAGTCGTTGCATCCCGACTTTAGTGCCATCTCCCGGTCGTGATCAGTAGCAAAAGCAGTCTGTGCAATAATCACAATATCTTTGTTTAGTTCTCTTATTCTCTTTGTAGTCTCGAATCCGTCTATTTCCGGGATTTTGATATCCATAAGTATAATGTCTGTATCAGGGTTCTTTTCAATAAGTTCAATCGCTTCAGTGCCTGTTTTCGCATGAAGTACCTCTCTTTGAATTTTTTCAACAACTACGGTTAAGTATATGTCCGAAGAGGGATCATCCTCAACAATAAGTATTTTAAGCCGGTTATTTTTAAAAGATTCTTTCATCTCAGTTGACGACTCATTATTTTCATTCCTTTTTTTAGCAGGAGGTTTGTACGGAATTGTGAAATAGAATGTTGTTTCTTTACCGGGCTCAGATTCAATTCTAATCTCTCCTTTAAGCATTTCAACATAAGCTTTGGTAATTGCAAGACCAAGTCCTGCACCTTCATAGGTTTTAGACAAAGAGTGGTCACCCTGTATAAATCTTTCAAATATCAGGTCCTGCTTGTTTTTTGGGATTCCAACACCCGTATCACGTACAAAAAAGTCAAGATATTTCCCGGTAAGCTTATATCCAAAAGTAATCTTACCTTCAGATGTGAATTTGATTGCATTCTTGATCAGGTTAGTCAGAATAGCATAAATCTTATCATTATCACACTCAATTATACAATTGTTTGATTCCAGCCCGGTAATATATTCAAGTTTAATTCCTTTTGCCTCTGCTTCAGGCTCAAAAAAGTGGTACAGGGTCTTCAGAACCTTATTTATATCTACTCCGGATAGTGATAATGACATCTCTCCTGTTTCAAGTTTTGAGATATCTATCAGGTCATTTATGATATTCAGCATCCTGTTTCCGCTCTCTTCGATTATTTCTAAATATTTTGAAGATTCATCACTACTAAGTTCAGAATCTTTCAGAAGACCGGCAAACCCAAGGATCCCGTTCATGGGAGTCCGTATTTCGTGACTGATATTAGCCAGAAATGCAGATTTAAGATTGTCGCTCTCCTTTGCTTTTTCCATAGCACTAATAAGTTTCATCTCAATTTTCTCACGTTCACTTATCATCAGGTTGGCTGAATCGGCAAGTTCGACAAATTCTGAATAGCTCAGGTTATCAACATCAATTGTTGTGTACTTTTTTGTCGATTTCCTGAAGAAATCATTAAAACGGATAAAATTATTTTTAACCCTTCTTTTGTATCGATACGTTACATAAAGAATTAGTAAAAGCAGAATGATAAGATAGAGTACAAAATACCAAATGTTGTTATTGAATATTCTTTTAAACTCCCTTATCTCATCATCTATAACGCTGTTTATATCATCCAGCCAGAATCCTCCGCCGATATACCATTCCAGTTCTGGGATTCCCAGTATATATGAACGTTTTTTCTCAATTTTACCGGAAGCTGGATTGAACCAGGAATAATCGGCAAATCCTCCTTTGGATTCTGAAACAATATTCATAAACAGTTCATGGGTATTTATTCCATCAGGGTCGGTCATATCTGAAACATCTTTACCAATAAGCCCGGGTGTACTTACACTCGCCAGCACTATTCCCTTATACGATCTGACAAACAGGATCCCGGGCTCATTTCCCCTGTTGGGGAATCGAATAAAGGAGATATGACCAAGTATCTCTTTCTGGGCTAATAGATCATCATGATCATTATTATTGAACCATCGGTACACCCCGGTAACTGTTCTTTCAACCTGATACTTTATAAGCTTTTCCTGATCCTTTATATAATCTGATCTTATTTTAGAGGTCTTCTCATTATAGATTTTGTTGACAACTAATGTGCTGACCAATATTATAGCAAACAGTGCTGAGAATGTTAATGTAGTAGTAATTATAAAAAATGATCTGCTAAGGCTGATGTTTTTATTAATTCTCACTGCCGGATAAGTTGAATGAAGATCGTTTTAGTCTGAATAAAAATAGTAAAAAATATAATGAATAACACAATTATTATAAAGTAGCAATAAATCAGTGATAATCAGTGCAATCTGTGGCAGCTTTTTTTCAAAATTTCAAATAAATGTATTTTCGGAGGGGACTCAATATTACTTCTTCACTATTTCCATTTAGTATAAGGATTAACTGATAAGCTGGAGTTGTGATACCTTATATCCTGCGAAACCTCTTTTCCAATCCAGGGTGGTAGCCTAACCAATTCTTCTTCTGACCTGAGTTCTGTTTCAGCAATGATCAGTCCGCTGTTAAGACCATGAAATTCATCAATCTCAATAATATGATTTCCAGCCGGTACAATATACCGTCTCTTTTCTATCAGGTGTGGCAGACAGAGTTTTAAAAGGTCAGAGGCATCACTTACTGATATCTCTTTTTCCCATTCATACCTTGTTATGCCTGTTTGTCGCCCCTTGATAGTTAAGAATGCCCTGTCATTTTTAATTCTTACTCTTACGATCCTTTTGCTCTCATTAGAAAGATAACCCTGGACTATCTTAAAAGAGCCGGTTACATCCTCTTTGAATTCACCTGTTACAAGGTACTTTCTTTCAATCTCCCTGTTTTCCGGATTGCCTCCTGTGGTCTCTTTGTCTATTCTTGAATGCAATTGATTTATTTTTATGCTAATATAGTCAGAATTTGAGGTCGGGAGAGATAAGTTTCTATTTTTGTAACTAAATCAGTTAATATGGGCGAGTGTACAGGTAGATTCTATTTTTATAACGGGGAACTTAAAAACTGTTCTGGTTTTGTTACTTCTGAACTATTCGAAGGCGAGTCGGTTTACGAAGTCATCAGGGTAATAGGAATGGTTCCGCTCTTTTTTGAGGATCATTTTAATAGGCTTGAAAACAGCGTCATGATGATTGGAAGGAAGACCGGAATATCTTCATCCGGTTTACTTGATATGGTTAGACAACTTATTCTGAAAAATGATCTTGAGAATGGTAACCTTAAGATATTAATTAGTTTTACCGATTATAGTTATGAAGTGTATATATTTCTTGTTGAATCCCAATACCCGGACTCTGAGATGTATTACAAGGGTGTCCCGGCAATCCTCTATTATGCTGAACGGAGAAATCCTACAGCCAAAATATTCAATCACAGGCTGAGATTATCTATTTACGAAAGGCTGATTATGGAGGGAGCATATGAGGCACTCCTTGTTAATAGGAACAGGTTTATAACAGAGGGTAGCAGATCTAACATTTTTATTGTTTTTAATGATACAGTTGTTACTGCACCCGATGAGTTTGTGCTCAGTGGAATAACCCGTCAGTATATACTTAATATGTGCACCAATCTTCATATAAATCTGGAATTAAGATTGGTTTCAACGGAGGAGGTGCAGAAGGCTGATGCAGTTTTCCTTACAGGTACTTCCCCCCATATTCTTGGTATCAACCGGATCGATGATGTCAGATTTAAGGTTGATCATCCCATTACTCTTCGGTTAAGTGAGGCTTACAGGGAGAAAGTGTCTGAATATATTAGAGAAAGGGGAATGGTTTAAGGTAATAAAATCATTGTGAATTGAACAGGTATAGTTATATTTAAAAAAAATGAATCATGGCTAATATACGAGAGTTGAAAAAAGATATAGATTACCTGGTATATGAGGTGATCTCAGATTGTTTCACTGCTATGTCTGTTCAACCTGAAAACAGATCGAAGAAGTTGGCAGAAATTGCTGGTGATGCGGTTGTCCTGAGAAACGAACTGTTTTCACGGGCCAGGCAGCCCGGTGGTAAGGATAGTAAAAAGGAGGTTAAAGATCATTATAAAAAACTTAGGACAGATCTTATTGAGGGTGTCGATAAATTGTTTGAAAGAATAAGTAAGATTGTTAAGAAATAAAGTGTTTGTAAATTTGTGTATTACAAGTTTTACAGTAGCCTTCTTCTTTTATATTAACGTGGATCGTATCATAACCATAGCGTGTTGTTACAACTGTTCCGCAACCAGGACATTTGGTGTCTTTTCCCAGAGTTGAGTTGATATTACCAAGGTAAACATAATCAAGTTTTTCGAGAGCAATTTCAGATAGACTTTCAAGAGTCTCTCCCGGTGTTACCGGTTCATTGCTTTTGTACCTCGGGAAATATCTGCTTAGATGAAGCACCGAATCTCTACCGCAATTGTCAGATATCCATTCAATACATTTACTAAAAACACCCTGGTCGTCATTCAATCCGGGTATTATCAGCATAGTTAACTCTAAATGTTTGCCTGCTTCTGATACGGTCTTAATTGTATTAAGAACCGGTTTAAGTCTTCCTCCGGTCTGTTCTTTATAAAAACTGTTACTGAATGATTTAATATCGATATTAAAAGCATCCATTACATCCATTACCTCTTCCAGGGCTCCTGGATTAATAAACCCGTTAGTGACCATTACATTTTTAAGGTTATTCTCTGCCGACATTGAGGCTATATCAAACATAAATTCATGCCATACTGTGGGTTCGTTGTAGGTAAAAGCCAGGCCAATATTATTATTTGTTGATAATGCCCTTCTTACTATCAATTCCGGTGAGAGATGCTTTCCTTTGGATACAACATCATATCCGGTTACCTGAGATATTTCATGGTTTTGACAGAATTTACAGGAAAGGTTACAACCAAAGGATCCGACAGAAACTATTTCTGATCCCGGATAAAAATGGTAAAGAGGTTTTTTTTCAATAGGGTCAGATCCCAGCGATGATACAACACCATATACATCAGACATCAGTTTTCCATTGATGTTAGTTCGCACACCACATAAACCTCTGTTCCCCTTTTTGATAAAACAATCATGAGGACATAATCGGCAAGCTACCGCTGAATTCTCTTTTTTTATGTAATGCCTTGCTTCCAGAGTTTCAATATTTTAGTATTTATTAATAGTTATTAACCGGCGTTGGTTAAAAACCGACCAACATTACAGCACCAAGTTATAAAACAACACCAATTTATCAGGAACATTTTCAGTATAAATTTATAAAAGATTTAATAAATCATTCCTCCCGGTTTGATCAGTTTTGAGAAAATGATAAATTTGCAGGTTAATAATCTAATAAATTTCTACATATATTATGTTTAATTCCAAAACATTTTCATATAGCAGGTCTCAACTGATCTTGCTTGTAATCTTAAGAGTGGTTATAGGTTGGCACTTTTTATACGAAGGGATTGCAAAACTAGTGAATCCCGACTGGTGTTCTGTCGGTTTTCTTCTTGATTCAGGAGGAGTGCTTTCTCAATTTTTCATTTCTCTTGCCTCGAATCCAGAAATTCTGAGTATTGTTGATTTTCTCAATGTATGGGGTCTTATTACAATTGGATTGGGATTAATACTGGGATTTCTGACCCGTATATCTATACCTGCCGGGATCTTGCTTCTGGCTTTCTATTTTTTATCACATCCTCCAATGGCAGGGTTGTCATATTCGGTTCCGTCAGAGGGGAGTTACCTATGGGTTAATAAGAACCTTATTGAATTATTTGCCCTTGCGGTTCTGTTTTACTTTCCTACATCGGGAATAATCGGGCTTGACAGATTTTTTACAAAGACTAAATAATATTTTTAAGATGAGCAGTATCGAAGAAAAGAATATATCCAAACCGGAGAATGATTCCGGTATCTCAGATAGCAACAAGGGGATCTCAAGACGTGATATAGTAAAAGGATTGGCAACTGTTCCCGTTCTTGGGGCATTTGCTTATGGATTTTATAGAAAAAGGAAACATGACAGGCAAATTAAGAACAGTATTCTTGGCGATCTTAAATTGTCTGATAGTGAGCCTTATACTGAAGATAAGGGAAGCGAGGGAAGAAGAATACGGTTAGGTTTGATCGGTTTTGGTATCAGGGGACCCCAGATTGCTGGTGCAATAGGATTTCTTCACCCCGAAAGTGTTGAGGAAATGAAGCTTGCTTCTAAGGCAAGCAGGACGGATAAAAGGTACCAGGAATTCATGGAACAGGAAGACCTTAATATTGAGGTAACAGCAGTTTGTGATATTTTCACGGTTTATGCCGCAAAAGCCCGGGAGACAGGCGCTAATATTAACAGGCAGGGCACTGATCTTATGCCTGACAAACTGCCTGTTATTTATGATAATTATCTCGATCTTATTAATGCTGATGATGTTGATGCTGTAATAATTGCGTCACCTGACCATTGGCATGCTCCAATGGCAATAGAAGCTGCAAAAGCGGGTAAACATATATATTGCGAGAAACCATTGAGTTGGTCAGTTGAAGAGACTTATGCTTTGAGAGAGGCAGTCAGGGAGTCGGGAGTTGTGTTTCAGTTGGGCCATCAGAACAGACAGACCGATGCATATATGAAAGCGAGGGAGACTATAGATAATGATGTTCTGGGAGATGTTAACCTGATTGAGGTTACAACAAACAGGAACTCTCCGAATGGGGCATGGGTCTATCCGATTCATCCCGAAGCCAACCCTGATACAATTGACTGGAAACAGTTTATCGGACAGGCTCCCGACCATGAGTTCAGTCTTGAAAGATTTTTCAGGTGGAGATGCTGGTGGGATTACAGTACGGGATTATCAGGCGATCTGCTTACTCATGAGTATGATGCTATGAACCAGATTTTCGGATTTGGGATACCTGACTCTGCTGTATCATCAGGAGGAATCTATCATTTTAAAGATGGAAGAACGGTGCCGGATGTATTGCATACTGTTTTTGAGTTTGATAAACAAGAACTGACTATGATGTATAGTGCTACACTGGCAAACGGCAGGTCCCGCGGCAAACTGATAATGGGTACTGATGCAACTATGGAATTAAGTAATTCGATGACAATTTATGCCGACATAGACTCTGAAAGGTATCGCGAAAAGATCGAAGCAGGAATAATTGACCCCGAACTGCCTATTCTGTCATTTGTGCCTGGTAAAAAGAGTGTTGATGCTGTTACGTCAGCCACGGAGCAGTATTTTGCCGGGAGAGGGCTTCTTTATACTTACAGGGGTGGCAAGAGGATCAATACTACTCATCTGCATATTAAAGAGTGGTTGAATGTTATTAGAAACGGCGGTAACACTTCCTGTAATATAGACAGGGGATTTGAAGAGGCTATTACCGCTCATATGGGTACTATCTCTTACCGTGAAGGACGCAGGGTTCGCTGGGACAGAGAAAATAAAAAAATAATTTAAATTTTAAACATATGAAACGTAGAAATTTTATTAAAAGAACAGCTATTGCCTCAACAGCATTTGCTTTTATCCCTTCTGTTGCCTGTTCTTCTCCTGTAAAAAAGACGGGTCTTATTCTTTATACTGTGAGGGATGATATGAATGCAAATCTGGAAGGTACACTCGACAAAATTGCTGAAATAGGATATAACTGGCTTGAAGCTGCAAATTATGCCAATGGTCAGTTTTATAATATGAAGCCTTCAAAATTCAGACAGGAAATTGAGAGCAGGGGTATGACCCTTATCAGCAGCCATAACAGACTCAGTACTGAAAATGTTGATGAGGTTGTAAATGCTGCTGCAGAAGCAGGACTAAAGTATTTGGTTATGCCTTCCCTGCCTCACAGCTGGATGGAGTCACTTGATGGTTATAAAGAAGCTGCGGATTTTCTGAATATGGCAGGAGAGAAATGTAAATCAATGGGCATGAAGGCTGGATTTCATAATCACTCAATTGAATTCAAGCCTATTGATGGGCAGATACCTTACGACATTCTGGTTGAAAATACAGATCCTGACTTTGTTACATTCGAACTTGATCTTGCATGGATAACAGCAGGCGGTCATAAGCCTGAAGATTACTTCAGTAAATATCCCGGCAGATTTGAGTTATTGCATATAAAGGATATCTCAGAGGACCAAAAGGATGCTACACTTGGAGAGGGTACAATTGACTTTGTTCCTATATTTGACATGGTTTCCACAGCCGGGATGAACTATTTCTTTATTGAACAGGATAACTGCAAATCACATACTCCGTTTGAGAGTATTGAGATAAGCAGAAATTATCTGTTGGATAATGTGTTAACTAAGTAGGTTTAAATATCTGTCCATCTGTCGTTAACAGATGATTTGACAACTGCTTCAAGAAATTTCATCCCTCTTACACCATCTTCAATTCCGGGAAAATCGTAGGAGGGATCAATTTCTTTTCCATCACGTATAGCATGCACCGCGAGTGCAAAGTTCCTGTACAGGTTAGCAAAAGCCTCAATAAATCCTTCGGGATGCCCTGCCGGAATTCTTGAGTGAGCATTGGCTATTTTACCTATACTTTCAAAGCCTGTGGCTGTCCGGTAAACCTCATAAGGCTTATCTTTCCAACGAATAAGCAGGTTGTTTGGATTCATCTGCTCCCATAATAAACTCCCCTCAGATCCATATACTCTTATTCGAAGGTTATTTTCCTCGCCAAGAGCAACCTGACTTGCTATAAGGGTTCCTTTAATACCCTCCTCAAGATTTATAATTACATTCCCGTCATCATCAAGCTGTCTTCCCTCAACTAAACTACTTAGCTGGCTGAAAAGCCTGATTATTTTTTTACCGGTAATATATTCCGTAAGCTGAAAAGCATGGGTTCCAATATCTGCCATACATCCCGCCATACCTGCTTTTTTTGGGTCAGCTCTCCATTCAGCCTGCTTGTTTCCACTCTCTTCAACCTTGTCTGATAACCAACCCTGGAGATATTCGACTACTACTTTCCGGATTGTTCCCAGTTCTCCATTTTGAGTGATCTCCCTTGCCTTTTTTACCATTGGATATCCGGTGTAATTATGTGTCAGGCAAAAGATCCTTTTATCTCTTTTAACTATTTTTTCGAGTTCAAGGGCTTCTTCCACGGTTATCGTTAACGGTTTATCACAAACAACCTCGAATCCTGCTTTCAGAGCCTCCAGAGCAGGCCTGTAATGAAGAAAGTTAGGCGTTACAATACAGATAAAATCGGGTCTTTTATCTTTCGATAATTTGCTCTCAATCGAGATCATCTCTTCCCAGTGGGAATATATCCTTTCATCAGGCAAGCCCAGTTGCCGTCCGCTGTTCAGAGAATTTTCGGGATTACTGCTAAAGGCTCCGCTAACCAGCTCGATCATACCATCCATGGCTGCAGCCATACGGTGTACCGGACCGATAAATGATCCGGTGCCTCCGCCTATCATACACATTTTAAGCTTCATATGTAGTAATTAATATGATTATATCTTATCGTATTTATAGAATAGGTCAATGCTATTCTCTTCAGACCATGCAATTATTCTGGTTTTGACATTCTCCCCCAGGTCTGGGTATTTTAATCCAAGCCTGAGCCTGAAGATATTACCGTTATTCAGAAAAAATTTTATATCCATTGACCTGACTTCCAACTTACTGATTGAGTTTTTTGTTAACCTTTTTGCCGGTAGCAGTGAATTTTGTCTAATGGTAATATTAGTCTTTTCAACTATCAGATATCGTTTGGCAAAGCCAAGTCCGGAGTAGATCTGGAAAAGACCGAACAATAATAGGAAAATTGTACCAAGCCAGAAAACATTCTCATTTTCAGGTACTCGTACAAGAAAGAGTGCCCACCATCCTGAAGTGAGAAGACACGAAAATCCAAAAATCACAAGAAAAACAGAGACAAATTTTTTATCCGGTTTGTCATCCAGCCTGATATATTCGTACTTCATATCTGTATAAAAATTAGCGCAATTTATCCAATATTTTCGAAATCCTAAAGCAGAGCATATTTTTTAACAGGTTTTTTTTTTTGAAGATTTTCTTAACTTTATAGGTTGTTAATTAAAATTCACCTGAAAATGAAAAATAAATCAGACAAAATTTCAAGACGTTCGTTTATTGGTAAAACCGGAGCTGTTGCTGCCGGGCTCACTGTTGTTCCAAGTTATGTGGTTAGCGGATTGGGACATAAAGCGCCGAGTGATAAACTTAATATTGCCGGAATTGGAGTAGGGGGTATGGGAAACTCAGACCTGATGGCACTTAAGGATACGGAGAACATTGTTGCTGTTTGTGATGTTGATTGGGCCTATGCAAAGAAGAATATGGATGCATATTCAAAGGCAAAGCAATACTGGGACTTCCGTAAAATGTATGATGAGATGGGTAAGGATATTGATGCTGTAGTTATTGCTACTGCTGACCATACTCATGCCATTACTGCTGCCAATGCCATTGATATGGGTAAACATGTATATGTTCAGAAGCCATTAACTCATACTGTTTATGAGTCAAGATTGCTTACCAAACTTGCTGCTAAGAACAAAGTGGCAACCCAGATGGGAAACCAGGGAGCATCACTTGAAGGTGTAAACAAGGTGATCGAATGGATCCAAAACGGTGAAATAGGTGAAGTAACAAGGGTGGAGGCATTTACAGACAGGCCAATCTGGCCCCAGGGATTAAATCGTCCTGAGGAGATGCCTGTGCCGGATACTCTTAACTGGGACCTGTTTATTGGCCCTGCTAAGATGCGGCCATATAACAGTATTTATACCCCATGGAATTTCAGGGGATGGTGGGATTTTGGTACCGGTGCACTTGGTGATATGGCATGTCATATACTGCATCCTGTATTTGCCGGTTTGAAGTTGACATACCCCACAAAAGTACAGGGAAGTTCTACCCTGTTATTAACTGATTGTGCTCCAAACGCTGAAATGGTAAAGTTGGTTTATCCGGCAAGAGAAGACAGATCAGATTATAAGATTAAACTGCCTGAAGTTGAGGTAACATGGTATGATGGCGGACTACAGCCAATGAAACCCGAAGGCTGGCCTGAAGGCAGGGATATGAATCATCATGGAGGTGGAGTTATCTTCCACGGCACTAAGGATAAGCTTATTTGTGGTTGCTATGGAAGAGCCCCATGGCTCCTGTCAGGAAGAACACCTGATGTTGCGGAAACTGAAAGAAGGGTTACAGTAAATCATGAAATGGATTGGGCACGGGCTTGTAAGGAGAATCCGGAAAGCCGCATGAAGCCTAAATCAGATTTCTCTGAGGCAGGTCCTTTTAATGAGATGGTAGTGATGGGAGTTCTTGCAGTCAGACTTCAGGGTCTTAATAAGGAACTTGAATGGGATGGCGAGAAAATGGAATTCACCAATATTGGCGATAATGAGGAGCTGAAGATAGTTCTTGAGGATAATTTCAGTATTAAGGATGGTCATCCTACATTCAATAAGGTGTGGACAGATCCGATGAATGCAAAAGAGTTTGCAAGTGAGATGATAAAACACACCTACCGTGATGGCTGGTCAATTCCGGATATGCCAAAATAGGAACAGGTGGATTAATTATATTTATAAATTTAAAATTTAAGGAGTATGAAATTATTTAATGTTTTGATTATGGTTTCGTTGGCAGCATTTCTTGCTGTCTCATGCGGACCATCATCCGAAAATGCCAAAAAGGCTGAAGAGGACTGGGTTGTTTTGTTCGATGGGACATCTACTGATAACTTCAGAAGTTATGGTAAGGAGACATTCCCTGAGCAGGGCTGGATAATTGAAGATGGAGCACTTAAGGTAGAAGGATCAGGAAAAGGTGAAGCCGGCGGTGGAGGTGGTGATATTATTACCATTAATAAGTATGGTGATTTTGAACTGAGCCTTGAATGGAAAGTCTCTGAAGGTGGTAACAGTGGGATCTTTTACCTGGCCCAGGAGTTGGAAGGTAAACCTATCTATGTGTCATCACCTGAAATGCAGATTCTTGACAACGAAAAGCATATCGATGCCAACCTTGGTAAAGAGGGCAACAGGCAGGCAGGATCGCTTTATGATCTGATACCCGCTGTTCCTCAGAATGCAAAACCTGCGGGAGAGTGGAATCATATTAAGATTCTTGTTTATAAGGGGACTGTTGTCCACTGGATGAATGGGGAAAATGTTCTTGAGTACCATCTGTGGACTGACGCATGGAAAGAGATGTGTGCAAATTCCAAATTTAAGAATTGGCCAGACTTTGTGGATCCGGCCGAAGAGGGCCATATTGGACTCCAGGATCATGGAGATGATGTATGGTTCAGGAATATTAAAATCAGGGAGTTATAAGATAATAATTCAAAAAAATAAAAAGCCTTGCTATACAGCAGGGCTTTTTTTGTTAAGATTGTCATTTCGAGCGATTCCGGTATTTTCCGGAAGACGAGAAATCTGTATCTTAATAATCAAAGAATTAGATTTCTCCCCCGAAAAGTCCAATCTCTTCAGCAACCTCACGCATTCCCATAATACAATCGTTGATCAGCTCAGGAATTTCCACACCTAACATTTCGGCTCCCCTTTCGATAACATCTCTGTTAACACCGGCTGCGAATCGTTTGTCTTTCCATTTCTTTTTTACAGATTTCACCTGCATATCCATTACGCTTTTTGACGGCCTTACCAAGGCGCTTGTTGTAACGAGGCCGGTTAATTCATCCATGGCATACAGAGTTTTTTCGAGCTTGCTCAGAGGTTCCACATTTGTAACTATATTCCATCCATGACTCATTACCGCCCTGATATACTCCTCGGGCCAATTGTTCTTTTTCAGTATCTCTTCGGTTTTTGTGCAATGTATTTCAGGATACATCTCGTAGTCAAGATCATGAATAAGACCGATAACTCCCCATTTGTCTTCATCTTCACTGTTCTTGCGTGCCATATACCTCATAACACCCTCAACACTTAAGGCATGTTTCAACAAGCTTTCAGATTTGTTATATTCTTTAAAAAGTTTTATTGCATCGTTCCTGTCAGGAATATAATTGCTCATAACATTTTTAAGTTTTAATGAACGGGAGTTATTTCAGGTAATCAAAGTTTCAGCAATCTGTAAATATATGTACCCTCAGATGATGAAATTTTGAGGATATAGGTACCCTGCTGCAATAATCCTGAATTCATGGATATTACCTCACCGTGCAAAATAAACCGGTTTTTCCTGGTGATCAATATAATTCCTGATGGTGTGATAACCTCAATGGTAACATTATGAAATTCCCCTTTGCTCTGGATAGAAATTTGATCTTTAAAAGGATTAGGAGCTATTTTGAATTCGTTGCTGTTAATAATAACATCATTAATGCCAGTGCTAATCACAACGCTTTTCGTTGTGTCATTTAAAGCATAGTCATCGGGTGAGGTTTGGTAAATACTTATTGAATAGGTCCCTTCAGAGGAGAAATCAAATAGCTGCATAAAGGTTAACTGAGTTGTATCTCCCGGAATCAGATCAACATTGAATGTTTCGTTTACAGCCTGATTATTATCAACAATATAGGTCAGAGAAACAGTAGAAAGTGTATCCCTCCCGATGTTTGTTAACTCAACAGTGATCTCTTCATCATGATACTCCTTATTAGGAACAGGGTTGATAATCTTATTCAGGGTAATATCATTATCAAGGAACGAAAGGAGAGGGAATCTTACCATGTCGATCCATGCCCTGTCGCTGCCGTGAGCTAAAGAGTGATCCTTGGAGTAGACCCACTCAAGATAATGAATCCCGGGGTTAAGCGGAACTATAGCCTGTTGCCACTCTGTTTCACCTGAGTCTTTTTCGTATTGTACGCTGTCTGAATAAAAATAGAACCAGTCATAGGTATTTTCAGAAGAGACTTTATACCAGAATCTTAAAGTGTCATTTTCTGGTAAATTCAGATACATACTCAATATCGACTTTTGATTGGCCGAAATATATGCTGAGTGAGCTGAATACAAATTATTGTATGGTAAACTATTGTCAATAACCCACGGGTGATCTCCACTATTACTCCATGGGAATGTTGAAAAATTCTGCACCTCGAAATCTTCTGTTGTGCTGCCGGCGATAAAACTGAGAGATTTGCTGCTATAGTATGGCAGGGCTTCAACTTTACTCTCAAAACCGATGATCTCTGCTTCAGGTGTGTCGGCTGCCAGGGTTGCACGGATCGGTATCTCCACTATCTCAGAGGGATTGACAATACCTGTGGGTATAGAGCTATAATCAAATGTTATATAACTGTTTATATTTGAAAGGGACAGGTTACCCATATATGGACTGGATCCGTTATTGGTAATTCTGAATATAACATCAAACGTTTCACCTGCTTCAGGCAGACCGTTTCCATTGCCGGTGACGGTATCATCAATATAACTATCGACTACTGCCGGTTCGGGCCCATGCAGACTGATATCCAGATTAAAATCAAAGATATTAATGCCGTAATATATTTTAATATTAAGGGGAACAATCTCAAGATCAGGGATACTATCTGCAATTGTAATATTAAAAGCATCTATGGTCATCTCAGACAGGGCAGGTACTGCTCCTATTAAAATGTAATTATTTGTTATAGTAATATATTCCGATGATGATGTAACAGTTGCATAAACATTATCAACGCCTGTGTTACCTGCATTTTGGAGATCAATTGAGAGAGAAATTTGCTCCGAATAGTCAGCAAGGTTATTACTGTTTCCAAGAGGATCATTGGCATTTACATCTGTTATACTGATCCATGCTGTATCTGGCAAAGCAAAATAGATAGTTTTGATTATGGGGATCATATTCTGGCCGGTTATTACTACCTGGCATGAATCTTTCTCTAAAACAGGAATATTAAGATTCACTGCACCCGAAGGGGTGGCGTGTGTTGCATCCCATAGTGTGCCAAAATGAGAAATGGCCACGTATGAAAACGGATCAACAGTAAGGCCAAAACTTTTCAGATCACGAGGCAGGGTGTCGGGCAGTACAATATCGAAGGTCCCGGGGATGCCAACAAAAGGGGTTATTGACGGATCTCCAAGTAGTACATAATACTCCCAATAATATTTTTTCCATGGACTGGTACTCGATAATACAGCAAGATTTCCTGCAAAAACAGTCTGACCGAGTGAAGTGTACCAGTCTGAAGGGATTTCGCCATTTGAATGAAAAAGTCTGTCATAAAAACCCGGACCGGAATCTTCGTATGTTGGTGTGGATGATATTGATGAGACACCCACGGCCCAGTAGAAGTCTTCATCCCAGTATGAATCAACAGTACAACCTATAAATGCGAGAGCTCCCTTGTTTTCAGCTCTGACAAAAGATGAACCAAAATTGTTTGAGTCAGTAAACTGGGCTGTTTTACACGCATTGCTGATAATAACAGGATATCTCGATTGGTTGGTCATGGTTGCAGGAAATGAATAATCAATGCCGGTAGATACCCAGGCGGTCGGAGAACCATGACCGGTGTAGTTTACAAATCCTACTCCACTGTTGAACAAGGTTTTTACAGAATCATACATGATAGCTCTAAGCGAAGCATCATTCTGATGGTAAAAAGCATAAGGTGTTACCTTGTTGTCTTTATTAAGGTAGTTGTTATGTCCGTAAAACAGTTGTCCATTGATATATGATACATGACCGGCATCATATCCTGCAACAAGCATTGCATTTCTGAAATGATCTATGGTATCACCAAATTCGAATCTTTCGTATTGCAAAATTTTGCTGACAATGGCTTTCATCTGGCTTGTATCCTTAGCCGGTAATCTGCCCGTAAACATATCAGGGAGGTAATCACCTTCGCCATCAAACTCACTGTAATACAGGTCAGATAAACCAGAAGCACCTTCTGACTGGGGAATGATATTCAGGTCTCCGGCAATCATCAGGTAATCAGGGGCAGGTGACTCATCAGTGGCATTCTGGTAGATATAGGTAAGTGTGTCTTTTATCGATTCATAATTCCTTTCCAGACCATTTTCCCCCACATATAACTCAATAACGTTATAACCCTTTACTCTTTTCCAGTCAGCAAGCGGTTTAAGATGTTTTTTCATTGAGGTGTCCGACAATATTATCAATCCGGAAGGGAGGAGCGAAAATGTTGGAACTACATCTTCCTCATTATAATAGATAAGTCCTTTATTTAGCAGGCCTTTAATATTATCTGATTTAAGACCTTTTATTTGCGGAACCGGTGAAGAAGAACTGTTAAATTCAATAATTATATCCATCGACTCTATCAGGTCAATATAATTTGATGCAGCATGGTATATAACCGGATTAACCTGCAATACCCCGATAGTCTGGCCTCTTATTATACCATTGGTTGTAATGGTAACGGTATCCCTTAATACCGGAAAATCTGTTTTGTAAGCAGAGTGTTTTTTTACAAAAGGTCTATCCTGTGGAATCTCATTTTTAGTAATTCCCGGCTGAGCAGGGAACATTTGCCCAGAGAAACCTCTGCTACCCGGGTAAATGCGGGTAGTAATAATCTTTTGAAGTTTAATATCGGTTATTTCAATATCAGTAAGATCTATTAGTCTGCTTAATGCCGGTATTGCCGGAATTCCTTCATCAGTTATATGTGTGTGTCCGGGAATCTCGCATGTGAAATACTCTTCCTGTCCGGCTATCCTCTTTTTGAAAACAGGAATGTCTGAAGAGTAGTGCAATACAATCCTGTTTTGCTCAATTGTGACCAAATTGATACCCTTTTTATTTTCTTGCCCTGTTTCTACAGATTCATCTGTTTGCCTGGCATTGAGTGCAAACGAAATAAAAAGAGTAAGATTGAGTAATATGACGGTTTTACGAAATGTTCTCAAATCCAACACAATATCTAAAACTTAAGTATCCTAAATCCTGTTGACAATATAATAAATAACTTTTATTATTAAAACTTATGATGATTATGATTGTACTACAGGATTTGTATCTTTATATGTTTAATAGTAAAGAAAACCAGTTCTAATCCATGAAAAGGAAAGTCCTATTTGTAATTATTGTTCTGTTTGCTATACAGATTACCAATGGCCAGGTCAATATTGAGGGTACTCCTATTATTCATTCATATAACACAATGATTACTGGGGGACATGAACAGAATCACTCAATTATGAGGGATAACAGGGGTGTTATGTATTTTGGTAATGAATCGAAAGGAATCATCGAGTACGACGGTGTCAACTGGCGGATCATCCCGGTTAGTAATAATCCCAGGATTCTTGCTCTTGAAAAAGATCCGGAGGGAACAATATTTATTTCAGGGCCATATGAGTTGGGTTATCTTAGACCAGGCATGGCCGGCAATCTGGAATACGTTTCTCTTATTCCAAAGGTGGATTCCATGATCCTGGAAAGGATGGGGGATGTTTTTGATATTCAATATTTTGATGGTGAGATTTACTACTGTACAAAAGACCGCCTTTTTGTTTACAATAAGGCCACAGATGAGCTACGGAATATTCACAATGGAGATGATTTTTATACGGCTATCAGGTTATTTAGTGTTCATGATAAACTAATTGTTGCAGATAACAGATCCGGATTGGTCGAGTTAACAGGTGATACACTTAAGTTTCTTCCCGGGGGTGAAAAATTCAGTAGAATTATTAGTTTGTCGATATTAGAGTATAATTCTACTAAAGTCCTGGTGGGAACATATAATTATGGTATCATTTTATACGATATTGTCTCCGGAGAAGTTGATCCAGGTTTTGTTGATTCTGAATTAAATGAGCAACTTAAGATTGACCATGTATATAACGGAGTAAAACTCCCTGATGGCAATTTTGCTTTTGGCACAACTGCAGGGGGGGTTTATATATTTGATGCTAGTGGTAATCTTGTGGAAAAATATTCCAATACTACATCTCCTCTCGAAGATGATCAGATATGGGCAATTTATCTCGACACTGTTAACGGATCAAATAACCAGTTATGGATTAACAGTTATGGTTATATAAACAGAGTTTCATATAATGTGCCATTCAGGATACTGGGACAGGAAAACAATCTTACTTATGCGCTTAATGACCTTTGTGAGTTTAATGGTACTCTTTATGTTTCAGGCGATAAGGGAATTCTAAAGAGAAATTACCTGGAAGAAAAGGTTTATTTTACAAAAATTGAGGGGATCAATGACCAGACTTTTTCACTGGTTCCGTTTAAGTCGGATGGCAGGGAGTTCTTACTGGCAGGTACGATAGACGGACTTTACATTATTAATGAAAAGGATGAGTGCAGGTTGCTATCCGATCTGCTGAGTAACAAGCCCCCTGATTATAGTCCGGCCAATGTTAAGTCAATTCGTAAATCTGATGAGTATGAAGGTCTGTTTTTTCTGGGTCTTAATCGAAATATTAGAATTATCAGATATCAGAATAAGAGATGGTACATTGTAAATGATGTAAATGATAACATAATAGGAAGTGTTCAGTCGATAATAGAAGAGTCTGAGAATAAGCTCTGGTTTGCTACGGGAAATCCCAACGGGTTGTATACTCTCTTTATGAATGAGACAGATACGATAGTTTCAGAATACACCGGAAATGAACTGGCCGATATTCAGATAAATTTCGTTACTGATATAGATGGGAAAATTATAATAGCAACTAATAATGGTATCTATAAGTTTAACCCGGATTCCGGTCTGTTTGAGCCTGACAAGCAATTAATGAATAAGACACTCGATAATCTTAACTATTACAATGTGTGGGCACTTCGTAGTAATTACAATTTTGTAAGCGGGGAGGATTATCAGAACTTTGATTTTATTGTTACACCCGACAGTTCAGATATTGTTACACCGCTTTTATTGCTTCCAAAGACTACAACATTTGATCTTCTCTGTATGGATAACTTGATTTGGCTTCCGAAGTCGAAAGAGATTTATGTCTTTGATTGTGAAAATCTTGATAATTATGTTGATCAGAATGATGTTCTGATCAGGAAGGTTGTGATCAGCAGGGATTCTGTAATTTTCTGGGGCACATTTTTTGAAATAAATGAGCATGGTAATCATATCCCGGTTAAACATCAGACGTTGATGCAAATTCCAAAAATAAGCCATAGCTATAATGATATTTCATTTCAATGGTCTTCAAATAATCTTGTTGTTGAGGATAGTACTGTTTATAGTTATATGATTGAAGGCTTTGACAATGACTGGTCTAACTGGGCGAAGGTTTATTACAAAGACTATACAAATTTCCCTCAGGGAAAATATAAGTTCAAAATTAAAGCCCGTACATTAACAAGAGTTGTAAGTGATGTGACCGTTTATGAATTTGAGATTTTGCGCCCATGGTATTTGAGTGTGGTAGCAATTATTGGTTATGTTATACTTGGTGTTTTGTTTATATGGCTTATCATAAAGATATATACCCGCAGACTAATAAATGAGAATATCAGACTGGAAGGAATAGTCACGGAACGTACCGAGGAGGTGGTAAGACAAAAAGAGGAACTTGAAGATAGTATACATTATGCCAGCCGAATTCAAAGGGCAATACTGCCATCCGAAACGGCTTTACAAGGTAAGGTTGAGGACTATTTTATCCTGTTTAAACCGAGGGATATTGTAAGTGGAGACTTTTATTGGATTTCAGAGAAGGGCCCAAGACTGTTTATAGTAGCAGCAGATTGTACTGGTCATGGTGTTCCCGGGGCTTTTATGAGTATTCTGGGAATTTCTTTTCTCGATGAGATTATTAATAAAAGTGATACTGCCGATACTGATAAGATACTAAATGAACTCAGGTTGCACATAACTAACTCTTTAAAACAAATGGGGGAGAGCGATGAGGAGACAAAGGATGGAATGGACCTGGGTTTACTGATGATTAATCATAGCGAAGAGAGTATAGAGTTTTCAGGAGCATATAATCCTTGCTGGAAAGTGCGGCCTATGACTGATGATGAGAAAAAGGAAGATATGAACGGAACCCTTGAAATTGATCGTAATAGCCTGACAAATGGTGATTATATACTTGAGACAATTGCTGCCGACAGGATGCCTATTGGAATATCATCCCGAATGGGAGAGTCATTTACTATGCATAAGCAAAAGCTTGAAAAAGGAGTTGTTTACTATCTGTTCTCTGATGGATACAGTGATCAGTTTGGAGGTGTAGCAGGAAGAAAATTCCTTAAGAAAAATCTTAAAAAGCTGGTTCTAGATATACAGGGCGAACCAATGGAGCAGCAAAAGGATCTGCTTGATAAAAGGCTGATTGAATGGATGGGTGAATTTGAGCAGGTTGACGATATTCTTGTTGTTGGAGTTAGGGCAATCTGATTAGCTTAAAATACTAGATCTCGAGGTTTGTAAGTTCGTTTGTTATTTCAAAATCATAGGAAGGATATTCAAAAACAGGAGATCTGTTTTCAGATTCTCCAATGGAGTAACCCCAGACATTTTTGTACTCCCCCGGATCTTCTCCCATTGCTTCCAATTGCTCGAGATAATTTTGTACAGGTTTGGCCTCAATAATATTTACTCGCCCCATTTTATTAATAATAGGACTGTGGTTTCGGGTTGAGTCATGATCAAATTCCAGTATTCTCCTTCCACGCCTTGTAATACCTATGGTTCTGAATGTTAAACTCTTTCCGACACCCGGAAGATTCATTATATTTCTGTCGGTACTCAGGAAAGGGAGTCTGTTTCTTTTCCTGATAGAATTTATTATTTCTTCAATCTTTTCAGCATTATATGGAATGTTAGAAACTATTTCATCCTCAGATGGGGGAACCAATCCAAGGATTTTCTCCTCTACCTGCTCCTGTATTGCCCTTTCGTTTGTTGCAAAGTTATGGTAGTTTTCCATATATCCTTTTACACTGAATGTGTAATAAGTAAGGATCCCAATATCATTTAGTGTTTTTCGTAGTTTTGCAGCAAATCCCCGCCTCGATGCAGCAGCCGTAAACACCATCTGGTTTACAGTCAGCCATCCTGCTGCACTCAGTTTCTTTACGGTTTTAACAACTTCAGGAGTAATTTCCATTGGAGAGACAAAGTGAGTTTGTATAATAAACTGTTTTATACCTGCTTCACTCCCTTTTTTTCTGAAATCAACCAGGATGTCAATCAGATCATCATTGAATCTCTGTGGAATATATACAGGTAACCTTGTGCCAAGTCTTACCCTTAGCATTTCAGCATATTTCAGACCGTCGGGTTTCAGTTTGTTTAATTCCCGTTTTCTTAAGGTCATTTTATAAACAGCATCAAGTATCTCCTGAAGTGATTTATTCGTACTCATAAAGGCGTCACCCCCGGTTATAAGAATATCCCTTAGCTGGCTGTCAGATTCAAAGTATTTCATAAGCCAGGAGAGTTTATCCTCCCATCTCTCGTTTGGTAATAGTTTGTCCAGGTTGAAGTTTAGCCTTCCTTTTTGAAAATCATACATCCTCTGGCATGATACACAAAGTCCGCCACATGCCCGTCCTGCTGTATCAGGAATTAGAATTGCAACCTCCGGATAGCGTCTGTGAATATTATTACTGTTAGGCAATAGCCAACCAGCAGCATTTGGCTTGCCGGGTTCTACCCTGTCCTCTTTTTCCCAGGCTACAATCGAGCCAAATTCATTGATAAGTTCCTTGCTGTAAAGCACATAGTCGCGCAAGGTAAGATCACTGTACCTGAGTGAAACCGGGGCATTTACATTCAGCAGTGAAAGATAATATGGGTTTACAAAGAATGGGATGCCGGAATCTCTTGCCTCTTCAAGAAGATGCATTGTATCAGGATCAAGGGAATAATCAAGCATCTCATTAAGTAGTGCGGGACTTCGGACGGCAAATTTAAGGTGGAATATATGCTGCTCGTCCCACCATTTACTTGCAAGATTAAATTTCTTTTTAGCAGATAAACCGGGTTCGAAACTAAACCTTTTTGAAGATATTAAGTCGTTATCGATATTCTTGATAATAACTTTGATTATGCGTTCTTTGTTCTCCCTGCGCATATTAATTATCTCAGGATCCAATCCGGACGGATGTCTGTCCATCCACTCCAGAACCATCTTTTTTGTTGGTTTTTCCCTTTTCTCGCTACCGGTAAACTGTCTCAAAAGATGGATCATATCCAAAAAAAACTCAGGTTTCGCACCGCCTTTCCCATGATGGGAGGCACTCCATACGAGATGTATAGGGTCAGAAACCGATTCCTTTATCTTCTTATTAAGATTCTCAAAAATGCGCCCTGCATTATTAACATAGTCAAGCAATCTGATGGCTCCTACCTCTCTCCATGT
This sequence comes from Bacteroidales bacterium, assembly GCA_030596125.1. Taxonomy (GTDB): domain Bacteria; phylum Bacteroidota; class Bacteroidia; order Bacteroidales; family VadinHA17; genus JAUVKT01. Next base: position 36,847 of record JAUVKT010000016.1, read on the forward strand.
TAATGACTTATATATTTCTCTTCCGGTTTTTCTATATTCAAAGTATTCAATCGCATCTTCATGACCATCCTTCATCCAGTCCATAACCCACTTGTAAACCGCCCTGTTTGCCTCTTCACTGCTCTTTGCCTCCTTAATAATTTTTGCAAATTTCTTGTTCTCATCAAAAAGCTGCCAAAGGAGTTTTTGCGATTTTGGTGTTATTGTTATCTTATCTATAATGTCGATTAAATTCATAATTATATAAATATTCTCAAATATTTATAACACATTGGTAATAAACCATATAGCATATATGGCTTTGGGATTGTAAAATTAATAAAAATAATAGTAATAGGCAAGATTAAGAGAAGAGAAGAGTGGGAGCCTGGAGTAAGCGAAACAAGTACGAATTTCCATTATCGTTTATCCCTTTTACACCCAACCTTTTTGCTGTTAAATTATCCTTATATTAGAAGTCCATAGTAAAAGAAGCAGGGATTTGAAGAAAATTATCGCGGGCTGCATACGACGAGATGTTAAATCTCAGAAAGATTTATATGATAGGTTTGCACCATTAATGTTAAGCCTTTGTAACAGGTATGCAAAAAACAGATCGGATGCGAAAGACATCTTTCAGGAAGGTTTTTTAAAAGTGTTTGAGAATATTCGACAACTAAGGAATGCTGAAGCTGTGCAATGGTGGATGAAAAGAATATTTGTAAATGAAGCATTTATGTTTTATAAAAAACGAACAAGATTACACCTTGTTGATGATATAACTTTATTGGAGAACCGTATAAGTGACGATATCAATGATGATATTTTAAATAAAATGGAAACAGATGAGCTTACACGGATTATTCAAAATTTACCGGAGAGGATGCGAATGGTTTTCAACATGCATATTATTGAAGGTTTTTCTCATCAGGAAATTGCTGATATGTTAGAAATTTCCGTGGGTACATCAAAATCCCATTTACATGATGCGAGAAAACAATTACAACGTAATTTTATTATTAAAAAGGTCATGTTATACAGATAGCATGACCATGAAAAATACATTATAAACATATGAACAAATCTTTACCAAATAATCATTTTGATAATTTTTTCAGGGACAGATATAAAAAACATACCATTATTCCTGAAAAAGAGTTGTGGGAAAATATCAACGGCCACATGAACAAAAAGAGACTTATTATCTCTTTAAGAAAAATACAACGATTGAAGATCGCTGTTGCAGTTTTTGCCTTTGCCCTTATCGGAACATTATCTCTTATTGTAACAGATTTAATTAAACAGGAAAATGTAACTACAGATATACAAGAACAAACAGTGCCCGATTTACCTGCTAAGACCAAATCCGAAAAACCTTTGAAATTATCGGTTCGTAAAGCTGACTTATCATACCAGGAGATGGAAGAACATAATATTCCGGAAATTGATTCTTCAGAAGTTATCTTATCTCAAAAAACTGATAGTAATACAGACAATATCAATTCTCCTGTAGTTGTCACAAAATAAGATTATCCGTAATTTCTCTGACAACATCTATATCAGGTTTTATATACTCAATCTCTATACTCAATCATTGACCCAACCTTTTTTAGTTATGTTAATCTTTATTATTACAGACGTCTATTCGGAATTTAATTAATTTAAATTATTTAAAAAAAATCAGTATTATGAAAAATGTAAAAAAAGTAACAAGCATTACTCTGGGAATAATATTTATTTTCATAACAGGATTGGGGTTTTCAAATGTTCTTGGTCAGGAAAAAGAATCACTTACGTTATATGCTGTAATGTTCCATTCTGATAACTGTGCTGACAGCAAGGCTATGGCGCTTAAAGTTAAAGACTTACAAGCCAATCTGGAAGGTAAGCAAGTGGAATTCATAAAATTCGATTTTTCTACTAATGAATCAAGAGAAAAGACCCGGGTTCTGGCAAACAAACTTGGACTTAGCAAAGTATTAGCTTCCAATGTGGGAACTGGCTTTGTAGTGTTGGTAGATTCAAAAAGCAAAGAGAAAAAGGCTATTCTAACAACAAAGCAGTCTTCGGATGAAATGCTTGCCATCGTTATTAAGAATCTCTAGCCCGTGATTATTTATTGTCAGGTAAACAGAATTCGAAGAAGATGAATGAGAGCAAGGATCTTGAAAAGGTTCTTGCTTTTTTAATATAATATTTTTTTACCAAGCCTCCGCCTTCCGCCCACCGCCCACTGCCCACTGCCCACTGCCTACTGCAACTGCCTACTGCCTACTGCCTACTGCCTACTGCCTACTGCCTACTGCCTACTGCCTACTGCCCACTGCCCTTATTTATAATTAAACAAAATTAGGCAAACCTTGCCTATATCATGTTAGTAAACATCCCTTTGACATGCTTTATTATGAACCGAGCATGACAAAATTTTATCTATTTTGACACACAGTGGAATGATTAAATTTTGTCTTGCGAGCTGCATGTGACCATTGAAAATAAATTATTAACACATGAAACAGTCATGGCAAGGAATATTGGCACACAGGCGGATGATTATTCAGGTAGCTGCAAATATGTAACTTAGTAGTAAAAAAGATATGCCTAAAAAGAATCAATACATAGAATATGAGCAAGTAATAGAACGTGG
>JAUVKT010000037.1 GCA_030596125.1 Bacteroidales bacterium
CTTGTTTTTGCCTCTTCACTATTCATTACCTGTTCAGTTGTTTGGTTCAATATGAATTGTTGTCTCTGTATCGAGTTCGTTTTTTATCCGGGTTTCGATCTGTGTAATCAGATCATGGGCTTCCTTTATATTCATTCCGGAATTTAACCTTAAATGAAATGTAAGCTCTTTATGTGTTACGTAGTTATGCAGATGAAAATGATGTGTATTTGCCCCCGGTCCTGCAATCTCTTCTGAAATTGCTTCTACCCTGGAAATAAGGTTCTGGTCAGGTTTCTCGCCGAGTATCATACTTACACTCGATAATGTGAATTTCAGAGCTGTCCATCCGATTATAATGGCGACAATAATACCCAGAATGCTATCTGTCCACCATAGTTTACCTCCGGCAATAATACCCACCAATATGATTATCGAGGAGAGGGAGTCTGTGCGATGGTGCCAGGCGTCTGCCCTGAGCGTTTCCGAATCGGCTTTCCGGGCGCAATAAAATGCAAACCGGGCCATGATCTCTTTACCAACAATCGATATTATGGTGATTATAATAGCTAAAGTTCCGTAATGGGCTTCATCATGATTTATCAGCTTTTCGATTGCCTCTTTCAGGAAAGACCAGGCGATAATAAACAGTAGTACGGATATTGCTAAAGTGGAGATAAATTCTACTCTGCCGTGTCCGAAAGGATGTTTCTTATCAGCCGGTTTTTCGGAGATCTTTGATCCGATTATCACAATTGCAGAACTTATTGAGTCTGAAAGTGTATGCCATGCATCTGCAATAAGGGCAACAGATCCGGATACAATGCCTGCCCAGTATTTCAGGGCACCAAGAATTATGTTACCGAAAAATGAAGTCCATCCCTCAAGGTTTGAATAATATTTCCTGTTCTTATTCATAATTACCAGATACCATCCACTTTACTGTTACAAAATGTGCATTTCCCGTTATTAATATTATTCTCTGTAATGGTATAGCCTCTTCTTTTGATTACCATTTTGTTGCATTCAGGACAATAAGTGTCTGTTGCGTGTGTGCCCGGCACATTTCCAATATAGACATATTTTAGACCTTCTTTACGGGCAATATTATAGGCTTCATTCAGGATATTAACAGGTGTGGGTGGTAACTGTTCAAGTTTATACTGAGGGTGAAATCTGCTAAAATGAAGGGGTGTTGTTTCAAAACCGTTGTTAACCAGCCATTTACACATCTCTTTTATCTCATTAAGATTATCCGTCCAGCCCGGTATTATCAGGTTTGTGATCTCCAGCCAGACCTTCTGCTCCCTGTATGTTATCAGTGAATCGAGAACAGGCTGCAACTTGCCACCGGTAAGCTTAAGATAGGTTTTGTCATTAAACGATTTAAGATCGATATTGGCTGCGTCAATTACCTTACACAGTTTAATTAATGGTTCCTTTTTAATATATCCGTTCGAAACCATTATGTTCTTAATATCTGCCTCTTTTGCTATTAATGCAGTATCGTACATATATTCGTAAAATGTAACCGGTTCGGAGTATGTGTAAGCAATTGATTTGCAATTATTTGATCTGGCATATTCAATAACACGGTCAGGCATCATATCGATATTGGATGTTTTATCCGGACTGGTTTGGGAGATAGTCCAGTTCTGACAGTTAAGACACGCAAAATTACATCCTGCGGTGGCAATTGAAAAGGCTGTGGAGGACGGGTAAAAATGATACAGAGGTTTTTTCTCTACAGGATCAATATTTACTGCACATGGGTTGCCATATGCCATTGTATAAAGCTTGTTGTCCTTAACGATCCGGTTATGGCAATCACTTAATTCACCCTCCTTCAGAACACATTCGTTTGGACAAATATTACACATAATACCTCTGGCTGTCTCTTCCTGAAATTGCGCAACCCTGAGATATTTGTCTTTTCCTGGTCCGGCAACTGCCGGAGTTATTGTACCCGGATATAGAATTATCCCTGATGCTGCCGCCGTAAGGTTTCGTATAAACTCTCTCTTTTTCAATCTTTTAAGTATTACCAAGTTAGAAATATAGCTTTCTGTGCAGGAGATTCTTAGCCTTTTGCCAGTTTTGATGACCTCCTGTTTCCTGAATATTTTGCTGAAATATAAGTTCCAAAATTAATAATTGCAAGTATATAAAATGTATTTTTTATTCCGATAACCGGGACTAACAGTCCGGTGACCGCAAGAAATCCAAGGGATGCGCCAAGAAGTTCGGAGCTGTATATTCCGGAAGCTGTTTTCCCGGGTCTCTCAGTGGTTGTTAATACCATGTAAATATATCCTGTTATATAACCCGGAATAAAGATCAGGATCAGTGTTATGAAATAGATCAATGGTTGCGACCCTGTCTTAATCAGAACAGGGGTGAGTGTTCCATATAAAATACTTGAGACCACTAATAATACAGTTGCAAGTTCAGGTGTAAGTTTTTTAATTTTTGCCATACCTGATGATCCAAATGCCAGACCTCCCATAATAACTGCAAGGAACAGCCCGGTGCTCTGATATATTTCTCCAATGGTTGACTGGAATAGTAAAAGAGCCAGTATTTCTGTTCCGGCAAGATTCATCGAAGAAGCATAAATCAGCCTGTTGTTCTTTGACATTTTTAGAAAAGGGAGGGCAAGTAAAACCAGTATTACGGGTATTATAAGATACCTGTTGCTCCCGCTTTTACTTAAACTGTATAGCTGGTTGTGGAATACAGAAACAGGATGGTTAAGCATATTGCCGGAGCAGAGCGAATCAATGCCTGCAATGATAGTTTCACTATTAAATCTTATAATTGTTTCTGAAAGATAGTCGCTGTTAACGTAACTGTTATCAATATTCCTGTCATTGATCTTTGAAGCTATATCAAAACCAAGTGGACTGTTGCTTGCTAACAGGTAAAGTTTTTCCCCACGGATTGGGATAATATTCATAAAGAAGTTTCCCAGGTCGTTGTATGTTGTTGACAGGGAGCGCATCTCGTTCATACTAATATATGAATTGGTTCCCGGTGCCTGTAGAGCAAATATCCCGTTTACTTCTAATATTTTTTTGATCAAAGAGAAAAAATCCAGGGTGAAATACCTGTTGGACACAAAGTTGTCAGGAACAGGAATCAGAAGGATAATTACATCAAATGTTCTGTTACATTCCCTGATATATGCATAAGGATCATCATTTACTATGTTTAGTGAGATATTGGGATAAAGACTGTCGGACAGTAATTCATTATCAAGTAATTCCGAATCTCTTTCTATATATGTGACCTCTTTTACCGATCTGTATTTGGCAATCTCACCTATATGATTCTGTAGTCCGCCTGATATAATCATTACTGAAGCCGGATCAGGATGTTGCGATAATGCATAATGTATATTTTCTTCGCGTTCAATCTGATTGTTGGCGTACCTTATAATCTTATGGTTATAATAGAGAGTCTCTTCACCTGAATAGACACCGGTCGATATATTGCCGAATTTTGAATCATTGCTGCTTGTTATCTTAATATCCCTGAAAAGTAGTGATCGAATGTATCTATCAGGATTAAAAGCCAATGACATGACGACAAGCAAAATGGTTAGGGGAATTACAACTGGTTTTACTATTTTATTATCAGGCCATAGGTTGTTACAGGCTATTGGGATGGTGATCAGAATTCCTGTTAAAAGAAGCTGGTAGTTATTCAGAAGGTATCCTCCGGCAAGTGTTGAGATCAGACCTGCTACAATTCCTCCTATGGTTTCAATACTGTATGATTTACCCGGAGTCAGACCGGATTTATTCCAGCCTGTTGCAGTTAATTTGATAAACAGATATCCCGAAACAGCAGTGAATGGGGCAAGGGCCAGCAAGCTGATTAATGATGTAACACCCATTGAAGGTGTTTCTCCGGGAGTAAGAAAAATACTGTAAAGCAAAATTAGAAGGATAAATGGCAACAGTGCCAACAGGGGAATAAGGGCAACTAATTTTCGTATATTGATATCTCCTGATTGGCCGGCTAAAGCCGCGCCAAGTGATGAAAGAATAAGCCAAAGGGCAAATATTAAACCGTTTATAAGCTCATATCCACCGGAAATATTCATTATCTCCTTAAGGAATACTATCTGGACAATTATTGTAATAAAACCGAGCAGGAACAGGAGGATTGCAGGATCACCATGTAACTGTGCACTCACTGTGGTCAGAGGATGAGAATCCTGACTTTTATTTGTGGTTTTAAATAGTTTGAGAAAATATTTTAAATGCCATGACAGATGGAAGATCGCTGTAAAGCTCATGCCTATTCCAAACTCCACATGCCATGTAATCAGTTTTTCCACCCCTTTAATGTCCCACTTGTAATTATTCTGGAGAGCTAGGAAGATTCCTGCTGTAGCGGTAAGTAAAAATGTTAACAGAAGGATTATATTCCAGAATGACTTGTGGGCGTTGGAGGAGATAAAACCTCTGTATTTGCCTGCCAGGGTGATCAGGTAAAACAGGAGTGATATTATACCTATTAACTCAACATGGTACATCGATTGCTATTCCTCCCCGAATATAAAAGCTTCATAAGTAAAGATTTCGGCATCTTTCCAGCCAAGCCATCCAATTCCGGCTTTATCCCGCGATATATGACCCAGGAAATCCTCAACTGTCCAGTTTTTACCATTTGCCACTTGTGGCAAAAAAGTTCCTGAACGAAAATCTTTACGTATATAGACCCCATGGCGGCCGAGAATGATCTCGTTTATATCATTAATTTTTTTGAGCGGACTCAAAACAGAAATTTCAATTTTTACCTTTTCATACTCCTTCTTTGTTAATGGGCGGAATCGTGAATCTTTGAACGCAGCCGACTGTGCCATCTGTCTGACTATTTCAAAGAGAGGTTCGTCGGGCATAAACCTGCCAATACAACCCCTGAGTTTTCCGTCAATTGTTAGTGTAACGAATGCACCCAGGTTGCTCTTAAGTGTTTCTGTGAGCGTTTTACTTTTTATCCCTGATTTTCTATCATCAAAAAGAAAAGAACGAATACTTTCCCTGGCTATACTCAATAATTCATCTTTTTCATCTTCAGTAAGAAAAAAACTGCTGGCTGCCGGTCCTTCTACGATAATGGAGTGATATCCTACCACCCTTTCCTTATCTCCGTAACGGCTGTTATCACCCGAGTTGGAGTATGATATATGTCTGTAACTTACTCCTTTGCTCTTCTTCGTAAGGTTAAGAAGAACAAGCGCTGAGGTCCAGCCGCACATTGGCGTAGCAAGTCCGCTTACCATGTTTGAATTGGTTTTTTTGAGTGACTTCAGGAACTTTTCCGGATCACCACTGATAATTGCATCGGAAGTAGACCTGTCAACCCTGATTGCATCATCGTAGCAGGGATAGTGGCTGAAATCGCTTGAAATTACAAACAGGTTATTACCGTCGAACCAGGGCATCAGGGCATCAGCTATCTTTTCGCATGCCCCCCTGTTTCCCGTTCCTATAACTATCGGAACTATTTGAAGATCAGACCCGAACAGGTGCTGAAGGAACGGAATTTGCACTTCAATACTATGCTCCGAAGTGTGAGCATTTTCATAAAAAGTAAATAAGTTACCATCTTTTATCAGTTTCTCTCCTAAAGATCTGTTAACCTTAACTTTGCCCATAGGAGTGATATAGTCTCCACGGGTATAAACTGAGGCACCTGAGAAGGATACATGATGACTCGAGCCTATGATAAAAACATTATCATATCTGGCTGTTTCAGGAATTGATGCATAGGCCGATGCTGCTACTGCACCGGAAAAGACATAACCGGCATGTGGCGAAATAAGAGCCCATACATTTGAGTCTGATGGTTTTTCCGGAGACTCTTTAAAAAGCTTCTCAATTTCTTCGGTTAGTGCCATTTTAGAACCCGGGTAAAATGACCCTGCCACAACCGGTTGTCTGTCAAGGTGACTTTTCTGACCCGATATGTTCATTGTGAAAAATGATAAGATTAAAACAAATATTTTAACTTTCATACAATCAAGAATTGATGAAACCAAAAATAAAGTTACTTGAAAATGGGATAATAAACTAAATAAAACCTATCAGATTATCAGAAAAGCACTAATTTTTCAGTAAGGATAGTTCCACCATCATCTGTGCCATAGATTTTAACTCCAATACTTACGGTTGCATCATGAAGTACATCTGTGGCAGGTGAGATAACCTCCTTGACATCTTCATCAACCATTTCATCAAACTCCTCGATATCAAAATATAGATGAATAAAAAGGAGTTTTTCACGGTCGTTAATGGTGGAAAGTATTTTTATCAGTTTTGAAATCCAGATTGCTGATGCAGTATTGAAGTAGATCAGATTAATATGAAGATTAGTATGTTCGGTAGCATCTAATATGTATTCCTTTAACCAGTCTCTAACAGGCTGATAAAAACGTGTGGCATTCTCAGGTATCGATTTTCCCTTAAGAACCAGTTCACCTGAAACAGAATTAAAATCTATTTCAGGAGTATTATGTTTTTCATCTATTTTAAGATCTGCGATTTTCATATTAAGATCTGCGGTTTTCATATTTTATAGTCTCTCATTATAGAAACGATACAACATCAAATATATTATATTTTTTTGAGTCAGTATATGCTTTTCGTCAAAAAGAATCAACAGTCTGTCAAAGAAGTAGTGCCGTTGGGCAAAACCTATGATTACTTTTACGTAAGGAGGCGTGTTTTTGTTCTGAATCTTAGTCAAAATATTTTATCTTTGCTGGCTGTTTAACGGTGATCAACATGGAGAATAGATTCAGAAAATATACAGTAAGTGCAATATCCCAACTATATGGTGAAGAAATAGATCAGTCATTGGTGCAATTACAGGAAACCAGAAATGACTTTGAAGGCGACTTAACACTCGTAGTCTTTCCCTATTTACGGTTTTCAAAAAAACCGGCTGAACAGACCGGAGAGGATATAGGTAAATGGTTAAAAGAGAATGCTGAAGGGGTTGAATCCTTTAGTGTTATCAAAGGATTTTTGAATATAGTAGTAAGGAATAGTGAATGGTTGGAGCTCTTTAAGGATATTGCCGGATCAGATAATTATGGATTTAGTAGTCCGGCAGAAGATTCTCCTGTTATATTGGTGGAATATTCTTCTCCAAATACAAATAAACCGTTACACCTTGGTCATATCAGAAATAACCTGCTTGGTTATTCTCTTGCAAGGATACTCGAAGCCAATGGAAATAATGTTTGCAAAACAAATATTGTTAATGACAGGGGAATTCATATCTGTAAATCGATGGTGGCGTGGAAAAGATTCGGAAATGGAGAGACCCCTGACAAGAAAGAGGAGAAAGGCGATCATCTTGTTGGACGTTATTATGTAAAGTTTAATGATGAGTATAATCGTGAGATAGATAGCCTTGTAGCAGAAGGTATGACAAGGGAAGAGGCTTCTGAAAAGGCTCCTGTTCTGGAAGAGGCAAGAGAAATGTTAAGAGGATGGGAAGCAGGCGATAAAGAAATCAGAGAGCTATGGGAGAGAATGAATAGCTGGGTTTATAAAGGTTTTGACGAAACATACAGGTCCCTTGGCGTCAGTTTTGATAAGATCTATTACGAATCGGAGACATATAAGCATGGTAAAAGAATAGTAGAGGAGGCATTAAACAGGGAGATACTTTATAAGAAAGAGGATGGATCGGTTTGGGCAGACCTTACGGGAGACGGACTTGATCATAAGATTTTACTCAGGTCAGATGGTACTGCAGTATATATGACACAGGATCTGGGAACTGCTGTCGACAGGTACGAAGATTATAAGTTTGATAAGCAGGTGTATGTCGTCGGGAATGAACAAAACTATCATTTCCAGGTGCTTAAGCTTATTCTGAAAAAACTTGGCTATAGCTGGTTCGACAGGATTTATCATTTTAATTACGGCATGGTTGAATTACCTTCGGGAAAGATGAAATCGCGGGAAGGAACAGTTGTAGATGCTGATGAACTGGTGGAAACCATGTACGAAACTGCACGCGAGATGTCTGAAGAGCTCGGGAAGCTTGGTGATGATACTAATACGGACAAGGAAATGATACTGCGTAAGATCGGACTCGGTGCATTAAAGTACTATATTCTTAAAGTAGATCCCAAAAAGAATATGCTTTTCAACCCAAAGGAATCAATCGATTTTAATGGAAATACCGGTCCGTTTATTCAGTACACCTATACACGCATAAACTCCATCCTCAGAAAGGCTGGAAAGAAAAAAGAGTGTGTTGACACTCGTGTTGAAATAAACAAAAAGGAGAAAGATATTATCAGGAGATTATCAGTTTTTCCTTCGATTGTCAGGGAAGCCGGGATAACATTGAGCCCCTCATTAATTGCAAATTACTGTTATGATCTTGCTAAGGAGTTCAACCAGTTTTATCACGATTATACAATCCTTGGTGAGAAAGAGAAGCAAAAGCGGGATTTCAGGATAGAACTGTCGTTCCAGACAGGTTATATGCTTAAAAATGGTATGTGGCTGTTAGGAATTGATCTGCCGGAAAAAATGTGAAGAAGTGACTAAAGTGACTAAAGTTTGAGGACTGCGGACTGAAGACTGAAGACTGCTCTGCCCTTCCGAAGCTTGAAACGAAGTGGAGAGCGAAGGAGGGAAGACTGCCGACTGTATTAATTGAACCAGAGAAAGGATGTTTGAGAATTTGAGTGACAGGTTGGATCGTTCCTTTAAATTATTAAAGGGACAGGGGCGGATTACCGAGATAAATATTGCGGAGACGCTGAAGGACGTGCGTAGAGCTCTTCTTGATGCTGACGTTAACTATAAGATAGCCAAACAATTTACAGATAATGTAAAAGACAAGGCAATGGGGCAGAATGTTCTTAATTCGGTTAAACCGTCAGAGATGATGGTGAAAATCGTACATACTGAACTGACTGTCCTGATGGGAGGAGAGAATGAAGATATAAATCTGAAAGGAAATCCGTGTGTTATCCTGATAGCCGGTCTCCAGGGCTCAGGTAAAACAACTTTTTGCGGAAAGCTTGCCAATCTGCTTAAAACCAAGAGGGGTAAAAACCCATTACTGGTTGCCGGAGATGTTTACAGGCCGGCAGCTATTGAACAACTCAAAATAATAGGCGAACAAATAGGAGTTCCTGTTTATACCGGGGAGAGCAATAAAGAGCCGGTAAAAATAGCGAAAAAGGCAGTCAGGGAAGCCAGGAACAGTGGACATGATCTTGTGATAATAGATACGGCCGGGCGACTCTCTGTTGATGAGGAGATGATGAATGAGATAGAATCAATTAAAGAGGCTGTTAATCCTCATGAGACTCTGTTTGTTGTTGACGCCATGACGGGTCAGGATGCAGTTAACACAGCTAAGGAGTTCAATGACAGACTGAATTTTGACGGGGTTGTATTAACAAAGCTTGATGGTGATACAAGGGGTGGTGCCGCCCTCTCTATTAAAGGTGTAGTTAATAAGCCAATAAAATTTATCGGATCCGGCGAAAAGATGGATGCATTAGATCCGTTCCACCCCGGCAGGATGGCTGACAGGATTCTCGGTATGGGAGATATTGTCTCACTGGTTGAGAAGGCACAGGAGCAGATAGATGAGGCAGAAGCAGCCAGACTGCAGAAAAAAATTGCTAAGAACCAGTTTGATTTTAATGATTTTATCTCACAGATCAGACAGATAAAAAAGATGGGTAATGTGAAGGATCTTATGTCAATGATCCCGGGAATGAGTAAGGCTATTAAAAATCTTGATATCGATGATAATGCATTTAAAGGTATTGAGGCAATTATCCAGAGTATGACACCGGACGAGAAATCTAACCCTGCAATAATGAACGGAACCAGGCGTAAAAGGATCGCTGATGGAAGTGGTACTTCAGTGCAGGAGGTTAACAGGCTGCTGAAACAGTTCGACGAAACCAAGAGAATGATGCGTATGATGACAAAAAAGGGTGGAGGAAACCTTGCAAGAATGATGAGACCAAACTAAAACAGATTATTATGTATACAATTATTGACGGGAAAAAAGTATCCTCTGATATTAAGCTCGAAATAGCTGAAGAGGTTAAGAAGATCAGGGAAAAAGGGGGAAAGATTCCTCACCTGGCTGCTGTCCTTGTTGGAACCGATGGCGGAAGTGAAACCTATGTGGCTCATAAGGTAAGGGCATGCGAAGAGGTGGGATTTAAATCAACTCTTGTTAGGTTTGATGCTAATGTCGCTGAGGTTGAGTTGCTTAATAAAGTTGAAGACCTCAATAATGATCCCGACATCGACGGGTTTATTGTTCAGTTACCACTTCCGGATCATATTTCTGAAGATAAGGTGACTGAAGCTATTGATCCCTCCAAGGATGTTGATGGTTTCCACCCGGTAAATCTTGGTAGAATGGTTATTGGTCTGCCATCATTTGTGTCAGCAACGCCTTTTGGAATTATGGAACTCTTAAAGAGGTATAACATTGAGATATCAGGTAAAAGTTGTGTTGTTATCGGCCGCAGTAATATTGTTGGGAGACCTGTAAGTATACTAATGTCTAAAAAGGGAATTGATGCTACAGTTACTGTTGTACACAGCCGTACAAAAGATATCGCAAAAGTTACCTCACAGGCTGATATTATTATTGCAGCAATGGGTATCCCCGGATTTGTTAAAGCTGATATGGTTAAGGAGGGAGCCGTTATTATTGATGTTGGCACCACCAGGGTTAAGTCTGATAAAACAAAGTCGGGTTGGAAACTCAGGGGTGATGTTGATTTTGATGAGGTTGCTCCCAAATGTTCCTATATTACACCTGTGCCGGGAGGAGTAGGTCCTATGACAATTGTTTCATTGCTCCAGAATACCCTTATGGCAGGTAAAATGAAGAATAGCTAACTAAGTTCTCTACTCTTCAGGGAGAGTAAACCCTGAACAGTAGAGGTCATAACCCCCTAGTCCATCAGGTCTGTCAGATGAAAAGATTATGAAGTTGTTTGTAAAATTTCCGACAGCTCCAATCACAGGTCTGTATTCATTGTATTCACTGTTAACAGAGGGTCCTAAGTTTATTGGACTGTTCCATTTATTGTCTCTGAATACCGAATAATACAGATCAAATCCTCCCATACCTCCTGGTCTGTCTGAGGTAAATATCATTATGTCGTTCATGATAAACGGACACTTATCATCAAAATCGCTGTTTATACTATCAGTGACTGTCAGTGTCTGCGGATCCTGTAAAAGCCAGGTATCAAAATCATCCGGAGAACTAATAGCCAGTTCATAGATATCAAAATCACCACTCCTGTTACTGGTGAGATATGCTGCTGAAAGATCTCTTTTGAAAGTAATATATGCATCATCCCCTGAAGAGTTAAGGACTTTAACTTTTTCATCATTGCCAATAAAAGTAGGAGGATTACCTGATATGGGTGGAGAATAACTTAAAAAGTTAAGATCGAGATCTCCCAGGTCATTCTCAGAGGCATAAAAGAAATATTCAAATCCGTTATGGCTGTTGAATAACCTGTAAGGTCCGAATTCATTGTTTGAACTGTTTACACTCTCTTCCATAAAATCATAAAAAGGACTGCTCAGCATTTCCGAGCTAATCATAAACTCACCATCTACCTGGCTGAACACAAAGTGTATGATTCCTGTATGTATATCAAAATCAGCACCCTGGCTTGTTCTTGATGAGGAAAACATAATGGGAAGATCCCCGCCAATAATGGGGAGAGCTGCATTATAGTCGTCATAGGTTGAATTCAGCCCGTCAAGGTTGTATGTCTCTTCAGGGAAAGTACCTGATTCATAGTTTATCTCATTGTCGTCCGGTCCGTTACAGTTGCTCCCTCCCGTAATAACAAGAATTACAGTCAGAACACTATAGAAAATTATATTCTTTTTCATTTTATATTAATCTTTAATCTTGTTTTTATTTCAGCCTTCGGTCTTTTCGCCTTCACGTTAATAAACGCGAAATTATAGAAAATATTTTTAAATGAGTTATGATCAACGCTCCTGTGTATAAAAAAACCGGGAAAATGTCCCGGCTTTTCGAAGGTAGAATTTAGGTTAATTTAGGGTAATTTAGGGATATGAGGGAAATTGTTCAGTTCCTTGTTAAATTACACACATAAGATGAACAGGTTGCCTTAAAGGTTGCGTTATCAGCACTCTTTTTTTCAACAACTATTAAACAGGGTTGTTGTATCCTGTATACCAGATGTTTGTAAAATGCTCAAATTGTTGAAAAATTGACAAATTCATTCTGGGCGGTCCGATAATTTATTCTATTTTTGCATCTTATAGAGTGAGGTGAGATATGGAAGAAGATAAGATTGGATATCAGGATGAAGAGGTTTTCGGCATAGTTGAACGCTATGAGCAGATGAGAAAGAATAATGAGAATTATTTTTTTGATGTATCGGAGTTCGAAACTATTATAGATTATTATCTCGAACAAAATGATGTGGCATTTGCTTATGAAGCTACTGAAACAGCATCCTGTCAACATCCGAATTCTGTGTCACTTGATCTGCGTAAGGCAAAAGTACTGATCGACAAGGGGAGGGCTGTTGAAGCCCTTAGTGTAATAAAGCGTCTGGAGAGTATTGAGTCGGGTAATTATGAGGTTTATCTCATAAAAGGTGCTGCACTGGGTATGATGGGTGATATCCAGGGTATCAGTAAGAATTTCGATTATGCTCTGTCACTCGACAGGAGTGAGGAGATTAACATTCTACTTGGTATTACATCCATACTCTATAATCTTAACCATTTTAAGCTGATAATTCCATATCTTGAAAGATTAAACCTTCTTGAACCTGGCTATTCCACTCATATATATGATCTTGCTTTTGCATATGAGAAGCTTCAGGAATATGAGAACAGTATCAGCAACTATAACCTTTTCCTGGCAAAAGTTCCATTTTCAGACAGTGCCTGGTACAACCTTGGAATACTTTATAATAAAACCGGACAAGCAGATAAAGCTATCGAAGCTTATGACTTTGCACTGGCCGTTAACCCTGATAATTTCTTTGCGCTTTTTAATAAGGGTAATATTTTAAGTAACGAGGAAAGATATGAGGATGCTTTAACTGCATACCTTGAATATCTTAATTTTGAAGAAGAGAGCTCAGAAGCGTTAACATACGCAGCCGAATGTTATGAAAAGCTTGGAAACCACGAAAATGCTGTTAAGTATTATCTTAATGCAATAGATATTGATCCTGATTTTTCCGAGCCGTGGTTTGGCCTTGGTATGACCTATCTCAATGATAACATAAGAGATAAATGTCTGAACCATTTTAACAAGGCAGTAAAACTTGCTCCTGATAATCCCGAATATTGGTACTGTCTCGGAAAAGCATATTACAGATTTAAGGAAGTTAAAAAGGCCGTACGGTCGTTTATGGTTGCTATAAAGATTGATCCTTTTTATGATGTTGTATGGAATGATATCGGACATCTGGTAATTTCGGAGGGACTCTATTTCAGAGTTTCATCCATTATGGAGAAGGCCCTGAGAATTACCGGTGATGTACACGGGTTAAGATTTGTACTTGCAGCTTCATACCTCTATTCCGGTGATAACGACAAGAGTTATTTCCACTTATCAAAGGCAGTTGAGATGGCTGAAAAAGGGGCAAAGGAGTTTATTGACCTATTCCCCGAACATCTTCTTAATGATGAGTTGAAAATTTTACTAACTGAAAATATATAGATTATGAATATTGATTTTCCATATCTCCCGGAAAGAAGTTCAAAGCCAAGAGACAGTGGGCTTACAATGGTGATGGACAAAGGATTAAGTTTACGTGAAGCTGAAGATCTGATGAGTGTGGGTAGTGGATTAATTGATTACCTTAAACTGGGTTTCGGAACATCCCTTGTTACACCGGGTGTTAAGGATAAAATATCTCTGTACAAGGAGGCGGGAGCTGTTCCATATCTTGGAGGTACCCTCTTTGAAGCATATATTATCAGGGGATTGTTTGATGAGTATATGAAACTAATGGATAGCCTTGGTCTGGAAATGGCAGAGGTGTCAGACGGTTCTTATGAGATGGAACAGTCTGATAAGATCAGGTATATTTCGGAGATGGCAAAAAATTTCACTGTTATATCAGAAGTAGGGTCAAAGAAAAAGGATGTAATATATACTCCGGATGAGTGGGTACAGATGATGAAGGCTGAACTGAATGCCGGTTCAGTTAAGGTAATTGCTGAAGCTCGTGAAAGTGGCACTACAGGGATCTATAACGATGATGGCTCTGCTAATTATGAACTAATTGAGGCAATCGCAGAACATATCAAACTCGATAATGTTCTATGGGAAGCCCCTATTAAGTCTCAGCAGGTTTGGTTTATAAAGCATTTTGGCCATGATGTTAACCTGGGAAATATTGCTCCTAACGAAATTATTGCACTTGAAGCTCTCAGAAACGGATTGAGAGGAGATACATTCTTTCAGTTTCTGCCCGATGGTTTAAAAGGCTGATCTATGTCAAAACTTAAAGATTACATCCTTCTTTTATTTAAAGGGATAAGTATGGGTGCAGCAGATGTTGTGCCAGGTGTTTCAGGTGGTACTATTGCACTTATTACAGGAATATACAAAGAGTTGGTTGATTCATTGAAATCGATTGATGCTTCAGCGATAAAGATGTTAATGAAAGGCAGACTGTCTTCTTTCTGGGTGATGATAAACGGAACATTCCTGCTTGTGCTTTTTTCAGGCGTTCTGATTAGTGTATTTTCGCTTGCAAGGTTGCTTAAGTCGCTGCTTACAACACATCCTGTACTGATTTGGTCTTTCTTTTTCGGACTTATTATAGCATCTGCTTTTCTTGTAACGGCAAAAATTAGAAAATGGAATGCCCAAAAGGTAACAGCCCTGGTCTCAGGTGTTGTAATAATGTACCTTATTACCCGTTTTTCACCTGCCGAAACAACAGAGGCTTACTGGTTTATATTTTTTAGCGGAGCCCTTGCAATCTGTGCAATGATACTGCCCGGAATCTCCGGGGCATTTATTTTGCTGATCCTTGGTAAATATCATTTTATACTTACTTCAATAACCAATCTGGATATACCTGTAATTTTAGTATTTGGGGCCGGGGTTGTAACAGGCTTATTGTCGTTCGCAAGGTTTTTATCCTGGCTGCTTGGAAAATATCACGATATCACCATATCTGTTCTGGCAGGTTTCATAATAGGATCACTGAACAAGATATGGCCATGGAAAGAGACAATAACAACGCGAATAAATTCACATGGAGATACGATCCCTCTTTTGCAGAATAATATTACTCCATGGAACTATATGGAAATAACAGGAACAGACCCACAGTTATTGTACTCAATGTTACTTGCCGGGGCAGGTAGCGTGTTAGTTATTATTCTTGAACGGCTTGGAAGATCTGCAGGATGAAAAAATTTGGTCTTATTGGTTACCCGCTTGGACATTCCTTTTCCAGGTCATTTTTCTCCGATAAATTCGAAAGAGAGAATCTCAGCTGTTCTTATGAAAATTTTGAGATAAAGAGTATTAATGAGCTTCATCACTTGCTGAAGAGTAACAGAGACATAGCCGGATTAAACGTTACAATACCATATAAGAGAGATGTAATTGATCTGCTCAATGATATTGACCCGGATGCTGTTAAAATAGGAGCAGTGAATGTGATTAAAGTAATCAGAACCGGCAATGAATACAGACTAATGGGTTATAATACAGATATGTATGGATTTACAGAATCGGTGAAACCATTACTGACCAGTAAGGATAATATATCGGCTCTTCTGTTGGGATCAGGAGGGGCATCCCTCGCTGTTAAGGAAGCTCTTCACCGGTTGGGAATGGAGTTTACAACTGTGTCAAGATCGCCAGGGAGAGGAGATATTGTTTATAGCCAGATATCAGAAGAGATTGTAAATCACAACAGACTGATTATTAATACAACCCCGCTGGGAATGAGTCCCGATATTGATTCTGCCCCGGACATTCCTTACAGGTTGCTGACAAACAAACATATACTATTTGACCTGGTATATAATCCTTCTGAAACAAAATTTATGCGACTTGGAAGATCAGAAGGAGCGGTGGTTATGAACGGTCTGGAAATGCTGCACCTGCAGGCTCAAAGATCATGGGAGATATGGAATTCCTGAGTTAAAGGGTGAATATATCAACGGGGTATTCAATATCGGTAAGGAACAGGCCCTCAGCCGGTGCCGATATCCCTGCCATGCCCCTGTTTTTTGCCTCTATAATTTTTTTTATCTCCTCAGGTTCTGTTTTACCTGTACCGATATCAATCATTGTACCCACAATTGCCCTTACCATATTTCTTAGAAACCTGTCGGCTTTAATCCTGAAAACCAATTGCCTGTTATTGAGAACCCAACCGGCTGAGTCAATTCTGCAGATAAAAGTCTTAACATCTGTATGCGTCTTGCTGAAACTTGTGAAGTCTTTGTAATGAAGCAGATATGAGGCAGCCAGATTCATTCTGTCAATATCGGGTATCCCATACCTGAACCATGAATATTCGTACATAAACGGCTCTTTTTCCCATGTAATATAATACTCATATGTTCGTGACAGTGCGTCAAACCTTGCGTGAGCTTCTCCCTTTACTGTTTGAATTTCAGAGACTGATATATCCTTAGGTAGAAAACTGTTTAACCTGAACAGGATGTTCTGATCATTTGCAAGTTTCGGCTTCTCGCTGTCGAAGTGGGCTGTGAATTTTCTGGCGTGTACTCCGGTATCAGTTCTTCCTGCGCCTGTTACAGCGATCTCTTCCTGGAGAATAACAGATAATGACTTTTCAACAATACCCTGTATGGTTTTTTCACCAGGTTGTATTTGCCAGCCATGGTAATCTGTTCCTTTGTAGGAGAGAAATATGAAATAACGATGTTTATCCATCTCCGGCAAAGATAGTAAAGTGGGTTAAAATGAAGAAACCCTGACCATATAGCCAGGGTTTCATTTATATAGTTGATAAAAAGACTGTTATTTTACCAGAAGAATGCATAAAGAAAGATAAGTATCAATAGAATAACATACGCAGATATATTAAAATTTCTACCGGTTTTAAACATATCAGACGTTAATTTTATTGCTTTCGGATCATCATCAACTCCCTCTTTTGCGGATGACAGGCTAACACCCATAATAATAATGATAGTGATTAAGGTCGTATATAACATCTGATCCAGGAAGGGAAGATCCACAATGCTTAACTTAAGGAAAAGTGCAATTGGTATTGATGCTATTATACCGGTTATTGCTCCCTTTGAATTGGCTTTTTTCCAGAACAGGCCAAGGAGAAATACTGCAAGTATACCCGGACTTACCATTCCCGTGTACTCCTGAATATACTGGAAAGCCTGATCGAGATTGGTCAGGAGCGGGGCGATAAGACCTGCAATTACAAGGGCCACAGCTGCTGATATTCTTCCCACATTAACAGTTTCCTTGTCAGATGCATTCTTATTAATATAAGGTTTGTAGATATCCAGTGTAAAGATGGTGGATGTAGAGTTAAGCATTGAAGCCAGTGACGATACAATAGCTGCAGCAAGGGCAGCAATAACCAGGCCTTTTAATCCGGTTGGAACGAATGTGCTTATTAACCACGGAAATGCCTTATCATAGTTAACAGAACCGTCAACTTTGGTAAATGCTTCACTGATACCGGGAATAATAGTGGTGCCCTCCGGCTGGGTAAACAAAATATAAACCAGGATTCCGGGTATTACAATAAAAAGAGGAATAATTAATTTCAGGAAAGCTGCAAATGCAATACCTCTCTGGGCCTCCTTAAGTGATTTGGCTGCAAGTGTACGTTGAATAATATACTGGTTGAAACCCCAGTAATAGAGGTTTGCTACCCACATTCCACCAATCAGCATTCCGATTCCGGGAAGATTGTTGAATTCAGGGTTGTCCTTTTTAAGGATCATGTGCAACCTGTCGCTACCCACATCGAACATATGGGATACTCCATTGGCAATACCACCGTCAGGTGTTACTTTATTTAAAACCAAAACTGTTGTAATAACCCCACCCAGAACAAGAAGAACCACCTGTATGATATCTGTCCATGCAACTGCCGATAGTCCTCCGTAAAGCGAATAAGCAGCAGCAACAAATGACAGACCTATTATTGCCGGAACAATAAGAGATCCGTCTCCAACACCGAGTATTGTATCAATTGCTTTTGCTCCAAGGAACAGAACAGATGTAAGGTTGACAAAAACAAAGAGAGCAATCCAGAATGTAGCAAGGATCGTTTTCAGCGTGGTATTATACCTTTGTTCAACAAATTGAGGTATAGTGTAGATGCCTTTCTGAATAAATACGGGGAGGAAATACTTTCCAATAATAATCAGGGTGATGGCAGCCATCCATTCGTAGGTTGCTATGGCCAGACCACTGGCAAATCCAGATCCTGACATTCCGATAATCTGTTCAGCAGAAATATTGGCTGCAATAAGAGATGCACCTACAGCCCACCATGGCAGTGCTTTGGAAGCAAGAAAATAGTCTTCAGCATTTTTTTGTTTTCCCTTTTTGCTTCTTGACACCCATAGCCCTAACCCTATAATAACCACGGCATAAGTCCCAAAAATCAAATAATCCAGAAATTGAAAATTACTATTCATTGTTGATTTTTTTAAGAATTATAACAGTTTCCAAAAATAACATATCAATATAATTTTTTAGTTACCGATGGTTATTTATAATGATTCTAAATAATATTCCAGGAATGATTAAATTATGGATAAGGGTATATTTACATTTGATGTACTTAAAACTATAAGAGATGTTTTTATGGATGTAAAAAGGGGATTTGCCAGTGATAATAATTCAGGTATTCATCCCGATATTCTGGCAGAAATACAAAAAGTCAATACAGGGCATACGATCGGTTATGGAGATGACAGGTTTACAGAAGAAGCGGAGGAGTTATTCAGGATAATTCTCGGGAATGAGACAGAAGTATTTTTTGTATTTACCGGAACTGCAGCCAATGTACTTGGTTTAACGGGTGTTACTCAATCATGGAATTCAATTATTACCGCAAATACAGCGCATATCGAACAGGATGAGTGTGGTGCTGCCGAAAAATATAGCGGATGTAAGGTGTTACCTGTTGATACGCAAAATGGTAAAATAAACAGTGCCATGATTAGTAAGCATCTGTACGGGTTTGATTTTGAGCATCATTCACAGCCGGGAGCCGTATCAATTACCCAGGTAACAGAGATGGGAACAGTATACACTCCCAAAGAGATAAAGGAGATAGCTGACTTTGTTCACTCTTATGATATGCTGCTGCATATGGATGGCGCCAGGCTTGCCAATGCTGCTGCCTTTCTGGATATTCCGTTCAGAAGCTTTACAACTGATGCCGATGTTGATCTTTTGTCATTCGGAGGAACAAAAAACGGGATGATGTATGGGGAAGCGGTCTGCTTCCTTAAGCCAGGCCTGTCAGATAATTTTAAATATGTGCGGAAGCAGGGTATGCAGCTTGCTTCTAAAATGAGATATATTTCTGCACAGTTTATTGCTTATTTTCGAAACGACCTTTGGCTTAAGAATGCACGTCATGCCAACAATATGGCAATTAAGCTGGCTGAAGAGATCAGCAAAATTGATAATATTACTATTACTCAACAGATTGAGTCAAATGGTCTGTTTGTTATACTGCCTCAACATGTTGCTGAAGAGATAAGACAATCGTATTTTTTCTATCCGTGGAATGAAGATATCTCAGAGTATCGTCTTATGACCTCATGGGATACTACAGAAAGTGATATAAAGGGATTTGTCCGGTTATTGTCATCTGTAATGAACCGTTAAGGTATTAAAAGTGAGCTGTCGCCATAGCTTAGAAACCTGAAGTCGTTATCAAGGGCATACCGGTAAACATCTCTCCACCTGTTACCAATCAGGGCAGCCACCAGTAATAGCAGGGTGCTGCCCGGCATATGATAATTTGTAATCACACCTTTAATAAACCTGAAATCATACCCGGGAACAATAATGATACCGGTAATAGCTTCCAGATCGGACAGGCTGTTTTTTTCCATATAATTCAATATGGTATCCAGTGACTCCTTAATGCTTATAGTACCTTTAAGATGGTAAGGATCCCACTGTCTGATAATCAAACTGTCCGGATCCGGAAATTTATTTGTGAGCAATTTAACTCCAAGCCAGTAGATGGACTCAATTGTTCGTACTGATGTTGTCCCTACCGCTATGATCCCATTGTTGTACAACGATTCGATCGTTTCGCGTGATACTATAAAATGTTCGGAATGCATAGTATGGCCGCCTATAGTATCGGATTTTACAGGTCTGAATGTTCCGGCACTAACGTGCAAGGTTATATCAGCCATTTTAAACCCCGATCTTCTTAGTTTTTCTATCATCCCGGGAGTGAAATGCAGACCGGCAGTGGGAGCTGCTACAGAACCATTAAGAGTTGAATATACTGTCTGGTACCTGATTATGTCTATTGGTTCATCATTCCTGTTCAGATAGGGTGGAACAGGTATATGTCCGGATGCCTCGAGTATCTCCCCGAAAGTAATCGATTCTGCATCCCATCTGAATCCAATTACTGCCGAACCGTCTGTCACATCTCTCTTCTCGGCAACTATCATTAACTTTGTACCATTTACCTCAATTTCCATATTGAGACTACCCTTTTTCCACTTTTTCAGATTCCCAACAAGGCATTTCCATTCTGTTTCACCGGTGGAAGAGAGGGATAATGCGTAATCTGCAGGTTTGGTTGGTTCCAGACAAAAAACTTCAATTCTTGCGCCGGTAGGTTTGGCGAACAATAATCTTGCATGAATTACCCTGGTATTGTTAAAAACCAATGTATTAAATCCGGTAAGATAATTCCCGATGTTATAAAATTTGTCATCAGATATTTCTCCATTCCTGTAAACAAGCAGTTTTGATATATCCCGTTGTTCAAGAGGATACTTTGCTATCCTGGTTTCGGGCAGATGATACTGGTAATTCTCTATATAAAGATCCCTGACACTCCTCATTTTTGCTACACTACTCTGTTAATGTGGTTGATGTTGAAAGATTAGTTACTATTAAGAGATTGATTCTGAATTGTGGCGCAAAATTAACTATTTTTGCGTTATCCCATAATTTAATAATTTATATTGATGAGTGATTTACAGAGAGGGGACAAGGTTAAATTCCTTAATGATACAGGATCCGGAACTATTACCAGGATTATTGACAAAGAGATGGTTATGGTACGAACAGATGATGGGTTTGAGTATCCGGTCGTGAAAGAAGAGTTGTTAAAGAGTGTGGCTGCAGTTGAGGAAATTGAGGATAAGCCTGTTGCAGTAACCGGTACAGATTCTCCTCTGTCTGAGGATGATCATATGAAAATTCCTGATATTGAATCTATTAGCGAAGATCAGGGAGGCTCTGATCTGTCTGTTTTACTTGCTATTGAACCTCAGCAATTAAGTGAACCTGTTACAGGTGAGGCAGATATTTTTTTGATTAATGATAGCTCTTTTCATCTTCTCTTTCATATTGGAACAAGAAGCCATAGGAATAAGATATCCACCTTATCACATGGTTACCTCGAACCGGATACCAAGTTTTTAATTGGCAATTACCATATTGATGATCTGTTTGGGGGTAGCAGGGGACTAAAAATATCAGTTATTTCATATCGCGCAGGCAACTATGCTGATATTGATCCTATTGTTCATAATTTAAAACCAGAATCCGGTCTTTTAAACTCAGAATCGGCCTATGTTGAAAATGATTATACCGGAAACCGGGCTATGATAGTCTCTTTGACCGATCATCGGAAAGAGAGTGAGAAAAGGGTTGATGCAGGAATGTTGAGAGAAGCGATGATGACACCAAAGAAGGATGTTTCCAATACCCCTGATATGGCTGAAAGGTTACCAACCCGGTCCATTAAGGGCACTGAAGAGGTTGATCTGCATATTGATAATATTATTGATGATAGTAAAGGAATGAGCTCTGGTGAAATAGTTGATATTCAACTTGGAAGGTTCAGAACAGCCCTTGATGGTGCCATATTAAACAGCCAGAAAAGGATTATTTTTATACATGGAATTGGTGCAGGTAAACTGAAGCATGAGATCAGGAAAATAATTGATCAGGAATACAAAGAGTGCCGGTACCAGGATGCCTCTTTCAAAGAGTACGCCTACGGCGCTACGATGGTACTCCTGAAATAATGAGATTGTATTGGTAAACAGCACTTAACCACAGGGAAATCTCAAAATTGCTTAATTTGAATTTTCCAAGGTTTCCTGAATGTAATAATATGCTGGTTTTGCTGAATAATCAGTATCGAAAAGTGAAGGATAATATTCTGTATGCCAGCCATGACCATCATCTATATGCCATATATTCCAACCAACTTTTCCTGTAGTACGCTTTTCAAGCAAAACTTCTAAGATGGCTTTGTATGTGGCTGCCTGTTCTTCAAGTGCTGATTGTGAATTACCGTTTTTTAACCATACACTTGCTTCTGTAATATGAAATTCAAGATTATTGTTATGTGCCCAATCAATCATATTTCTTAAACCATTTAAATTTTCACCAGTTGCAAAGCCATTATCAACATGAGCCTGCCATCCTATGCCGTCAACTCTAAGACCATAATTTCTTAAATATATTATCGTTTCTTTGATTAATTCCCAGGAAGCATTGTTGGCTTCATGATGGTTATAAATGAATTTAATATCCGGGGCATATTGTTGAGCGATTTCAAATGCAATCTTTATATAGAGGGGAGTCAGGTTACTGTCATTATCCAGTCCGATCTTATACCATGGGCATTCCCAATCTGTTCCTGGTTTATCTGTATGCCAGGCTCCTTTTATAACCGTTTCATTAACCACATCCATATATTCAAAGCCCGGTTTATCATTGTATCGCTCACAAATTGAAATAAAAAATTCCCGTAAATTGGCTTCAAGTTCTTCGGTAGTTCTGTTATCATCTTTTGCCCAATCAGAGCTTTGTGGACCAATAGGACAATGCATTCTTAAAATTTGATCATTGTCGATTATGTGTTGAGTCCATGTATCTGGCCGGGTCCAATTCCACGTTGTTGGATCCGGATGGATACACGATTGTTTAAAATCATTTTCCGGAGTCACGTAACTAAACTCACGGTCCAAAATCAGACCTGTATTGGTGCCAAAAGCCCATGAACCTGTTGTAGCGCCAATAATTATACTGTTATCAGAATATTTATCCTTTACAATTGTTTGCAATCTACGTCCTGATGGTTCAGGTATTTCATTATTTCCCAGATTGTTCTTCTTCGTACATCCTGAAACAATGAGTATAATTATCAAGATAATATCAATGATTTTCAATT
>JAUVKT010000131.1 GCA_030596125.1 Bacteroidales bacterium
CAAGCACAATAGCCTGCTCAACAATAGTTAAACCCGATTTCTTTCTCATAATCTGAAATTTTAGTTGTGAATAATTTCGAATTATAGAAAGAATCGGGTACTTTTAAAAGAGCTATCCGCGTAGGCGGATTTAGTTCAACAAGCGGTAATATATAATGCCGCTAAACTACAAGAAAGACAATTACGAATTGAAAAAGACAGAACCAAAAACCTAAAATATTCTGGGAAGCGGCACTAAACATACTGCTGATCGTCAGCCTCAATTACAGGCAATTACACATATTAAACATATGGAACGTAAAGAAAAATACATCAAAGACTTAGAAGAATTTAAAAATCTACTTAATGTATGGTACCATGGGCAGCAAACCTCAGAAACGAGGAGTCAGATTAATAAGAAACTGAGGCACGTTAAGAAACTAGTTTTCCATGCAGGAGCGTTGAAGAAATTTACTATCTCTCCTCCACCAATGATTGGCGGCATGATTATGCGCAATATTGATCCTTTTGCAATTATTTTCGACCCACCATATGGCCAGTCATTAATTCCTGCAATATTTGACATGATTGATGAAGCAATTGGGGTAATCGAGAATGATTACGACTTTGATCCAAATCCTAAGAATAACCTACCAAAGAAACTGAAAGAGGGAAGCATTTCTAATCGGATATTCCTTGTTCATGGACATGATAATGAACTCAAAGAATCTACAGCAAGGTTCTTAGAAAAGATAGGCTTAAAACCAATCATTCTTCACGAACAAACTAGTAAAGGATTAACAATAATTGAGAAGTTTGAGGAGTATTCTGATGTCGCTTTTGCAGTGGTTCTGTTAACTCCCGATGACCTAGGGAGTAAAGTTGGAGAACAAGAGAAACTAAAAAAAAGGGCCAGACAAAATGTAATTTTTGAATTGGGATACTTTCTTGGTAAGCTTGAACGAAAAAATGTAGTTGCATTGGTTAAAGGTGATATTGAGATTCCATCTGACTATTACGGAATAATCTATATAGGGGTTGATAATAACGATGGATGGAAAATGCTACTTTCGAAAGAAATAAAAGCTGCAGGACTTGAAATAGATTTAAACAAAATATTTTAACTAACAACTGCGGCTAACATGCGTAGCTGATGTACAACCCTATTTTTTTTGATTCTTCAAATACCAGAGCTTAATCGAAGTCTTTTAGGGCTTATTCTTTATTGCCCACCTTACTCTTTCACCTTTTGTCTTTCGTCGTTTGTCGTTCGTCCCGAATCATTGATTCGAGGATCCTCGAAAATCTAATACCGACCAAAGGTCGTTTTGATTTTCGGGACTTTATTCATCAATTTGGAATAAAATAAAACTTTTAGGCACTGATTAGTAATAAACTTGTTAATATTGTCGTTGAATAGTTTAATGAATATGTTTGCACTTCCTCACTCAATTATTACTATCATTTTATCGGCTCTGTTTGTACTGATGTCGTTAATCCAGCTCTTTTATTACCTGCGGTTTTACAATAAAACCATAACCCGGGAAGCTCCGCGAAAAGGAAGGAAAAGATCCACTCCGGTCTCGGTAATAATATGTGCCCGTAATGAGGCAGAAAACCTCGAAACATTTTTACCCTCAGTACTTGAGCAGGAATATAAAAATTTTGAAGTGGTAGTTGTCAACGACTGTTCTGATGACAACAGTGAAGAAGTTCTGAACAACCTTTTAAAAAAATACTCCAACCTCAGGGTTACAACAATCCACAAAGATTCAAGTCTGAGGCACAGTAAAAAAATGGCCCTCTTTATCGGGATCAAGGCTGCCCGTCACGAACTGCTTCTATTAACAGATGCCGACTGCCAGCCTGTTTCCTCATACTGGATCGAATCGGTTACACACAGGTTCAGCGATAAATCAGATTTTGTACTTGGCTATGGGGGGTACCTCAGGAAACCCGGATTGTTAAACAAGTATATCCGGTTCGACACCATGTTTATTGCCATGCAATATATTGGCATGGCCAGAGCCGGCCTTCCCTATATGGGTGTAGGAAGGAATCTTGCCTATAAAAAGTCACTCTTTTTTGAGAACAAAGGATTCGGCTCTCATCTCAACCTGCAGTCGGGTGATGACGATCTGTTTGTCAATACCCTTGCGAAGGGACCGAACTGCAGTGTTGTTACCGGCGTGGAAAGCTTTACCCGGTCAGTACCTGCCGGTAGCTGGAGTATGTTTATGAAACAAAAGACAAGACATTTTTCAACATCGTCATATTATCGGCAGTCAACTAAATTTCTGCTTGGGTTAGAACCATTATCGCGGGTTCTCTTTTATTCACTGTTTGTTTTACTGATGATTTACTCACCGGCATGGCAACTTACGCTTATACTTTTCGGCATTGTTTCTGTGGTTAAAGCAGTTATTACCACGCAGGCTCAAAAGTCTTTGAAGGAAGAGGATTTATTACTATTTTCGCCACTGTTTGATATTGTTTCTCCATTTATTAACGCTCTCTTTCTTTTAAAAGCGCGCAGAAGCAGATACCGGTATTACGAATGGAAGTAAATCCTCAATTATCAGATAAGGCAAAGCAGGATCTCCGGCTGATTTATTTAGCCAGAAACGGAGATGAAAAAGCATATGCTGACCTTCTGAACAGATATAATGATTCGATTTACTATATGCTGTTAAAAATGGTCAACAACCCTTCGGATGCCGAGGATCTGACAATTGAAGCTTTCGGAAAGGCTTTTAAGAGCCTCCATCTATATACTCCGAATTACGCATTCAGCACCTGGCTCTTCAGGATAGCCACCAATAACTGTATCGATTTTATCCGCAAAAAGAAATCTGCCCCCTCTACTATTGAGCAACAACAATACGACCAGGATAGTCCGGCAGCCAATCTCCAGTCAGACTCCCTCGATCCTGAAGAAAAATTGATAAAACTACAGAAGATAAAACATCTCCAGAATATCGTTTCCCAGCTAAAACCACAGTATAGAAAACTGATCGAACTGCGATTCTTTAAAGAGTACTCATATGATGAGATCGCAAATGAACTGAACCTGCCTCTTGGCACTGTTAAGGCACAACTATTCAGGGCAAAAGAGCTTATGTTTAATATCCTGAAGAAGCCGGAATCGTAACAATGGACCATCCTCTGTTAACATATTTCCCGGAACTCGATAGTAGCAGGCTCAACAAACTGATGAGTCTCGAAAAGCTTTACGCTGGTTGGAACAGCAAGATCAACGTTATCTCGAGAAAGGATATTACCAACTTTACCATACACCATCTCCTCCATTCTCTTGGAATAGCTAAAGTAACAGATTTTAAGCCCGGAACAAGTATTATTGATGTTGGTACGGGCGGGGGGTTCCCCGGTATACCACTGGCCATAATGTTTCCTCTGGTATCATTTACACTTATCGACTCTATCAGAAAAAAAACTATCGTTGCTCAGTCGGTCGCCGAATCACTGGAACTCGATAATGTAAATGTTATCCGTACCCGTGCCGAAGAGGTTAAACAAAAATTCAATTTTGTTGTCTGCAGGGCAGTTACCGCTTTCCCCCGATTCGTAACACTGACACGCCATCTTATAGCAGGAGAAAGTAACAACAACCTGCCTGACGGCATTCTCTATCTAAAGGGCGGTGATCTCCGCGAAGAACTTGGCAACTATTATAACCGGTCTGAAATCTTTAACCTCGAAGATTATTTTAATGAAGAGTTCTTCCGGGAGAAGAAGGTTGTCTTTCTGCCAGTTGGAAAGGGATGAGGATTGAGAAAAAGTTGATAGGTCCCGTTTGTCCTTCGCCGTCTGACATATTTTTCACCTGTTTTTTTTCAGCATGAAGCGATAATAAGTTAAATTTGTTGTGAAATCACCGTAAAAACAGACCAATGAAGACATATTTAGTACTCATTTTTATCAGTTTGCTTGTAATATCCTGTACCCATACGAGTAATAAAACCCCGGAAGATGTATTAGAAATTCTGGAGAAAGCCGGAACAAACCGCATAGAACTGGAAAAAGTATTAGAAAATTATACCTCTGCAGAGAATGAAGAGAAACTCAGGGCAGCCTGTTTTTTAATAGGGAATATGAAAGATAAAAGTTTTGCCAGGTTTGAGGTTTCAGACTCCGATGATAATATAATTGGATTCTCAGCACTAGATTACCGGGATTATGACTCTATGACCCGGGCATGGGATTCCATTGTTAGATTTCGCGGCAAGCTCCATCAGCAGAAAGTTGAGTTAAAATATGATTACAAAATCATCTCTGCTGATTATCTTATCAACACTATTGATCAGGCATATAATGTTTGGAAAAACAGTAGCTGGACTAAATTTTTAGATTTTAATGAGTTTTGTGAATATATTTTGCCATACCGTAGTACTAATGAGCCACTTGAAGACTGGAGAGAGTATTTTATAAATAAATATGCCTGGCTGAGTGATTCAATAGTGAATAAAAATGATCCGGTTGAAGTTTGCAATTGGATTAATAATGACATTAAATCCTGGTTCAGGTTCGACCCACGTTTTTATGAGCATGCTACAGACCTGGGATTAACTGAAATGGTGGAGGGGAAAATGGGCAGGTGTGAAGATATGACCAATCTTGCCATTTATGCAATGCGGGCAAACGGGGTACCGGTCATGAGTGATTTTACTCCTTACTGGGCAAAATCAGGGAACAATCATGCATGGAATGCAGTTCTGGGTGCTGATGGTAAGATTGTGATCTTTATGGGGGGTGAAGCAAATCCGGGTAAATATAAATTAAATCAGGCAAAAGCAAAAGTTTATAGAAAAACCTTTTCACTTCAACCCGAATCTCTGGCTGAAATCAAAGAGGATTGGGAGAAAGCCCCTCCATATATTAACAGGAATGGAATTGTAGATGTTACACGAGAATATGTTTCTGTCTCGGATGTTGAACTTCAAATAACCGGGGAAATCCCCGACAGTACACGTTTTGCATATATATGCGTTTTTAATACCGGTGAATGGAAAGCCATTCACTGGAGTTTTATTGAAGATGAGGGTATGGTCAAATATACAGATATGGGGACCGACATAGCATATCTTCCTGC
>JAUVKT010000028.1 GCA_030596125.1 Bacteroidales bacterium
AGCACGTTTGATCTTTTGTTAAATATTAAGCTGCAGGACACATATAAATTAAGCGCAGGGGGCCTTATCTCATTAGCAACATTTAATCAGGCGTTTGTTGGGTTTAATTATTATTCTTTGAGTGATATATTTAATATGTTCACGGGAAATTTATATCTCGGAAGATATTATTCATCATTAAAGTTCGGTCATAGGATAGTAGTTCCTCAGAAAAAAACAATGCTTATTGATTTTACACTTACAGGCAACAGATGGAACTATTTCAGCAACGAAGAAACTTCCCTTTTTGATACTTATTCTCCCAGTTATATAGTTAGAAAAGAAAGTAGTTTAAGGACAAGGATAGGGCTTCCGGCAGCAAATAATTCACTTCTGAGCAACGAAGTGGCATTTAGCTGGATTGAGGATACTTATTACCAGACAAAAAATTTTGATGAAAATGTAAAGCCGGATGAATCTGAATATTTTTTTGCTACTACAAAACTTATTTTTGAAAATAATAATCAGAACAGAAAGCAATATGCTTCAAGAGGGAACCGGTTTTATGGAGGTCTGTTTTATAATGCAGGGTTTGAATATTATACTGAAGGATTTATAGACACAATCGGGGATCAAACAAGGGAAGGAAACTCTTTATCGTGGTTTGCCATAAAGATTCAAAATGAAAATTATTCCAGGATCGGTGAAAAATTCTTCATGGGAACACTGTTAGATATCACTCTAAGTAACAGGGAGTATTCAGAAAATTATACAGCAACATTGATAAATAGCTATAAGTTTGAACCAACGCCTATGAGCAGGCAAATTTTCGGATCTTCACTTAGAAACACATCCTATATAGCGGCAGGAATAATGCCTGTTTTTGAAATAACCAGGGATGTTAATATTAAAGGAGGGATTTATCTTTATTCGCCGGTTTACCGGGTAAAAGACAATAACGGCGTTCCGGAAAAAGGAAATTTGTTTGAGAAAATCATGGGTGTAGGAGAGGTTAATATTGTTTACCATACTCCGGTAGGCCCCTTAAGTGCTGGCTTTAATTATTTTAGTGATGAAAGTAAAAAAATGTTTTATTATTTAAATTTTGGATATATTTTATTTAACAAATCAGGCTTAGATTGATAAGGATACTATATTTGCAGAATATAGTGATTTAAAACAGTGAAGGATTTAAACAAACTTGCAGGACAGACACTTATATACGGACTTGGAACCATCGTTCCAAGATTTCTGCACTATTTTGTTTTAACCACTTTTTATACAAGGGTTTTCGGTTTAGCACAATATGGTGTTGTGACCGAACTTTATGCCTTTATGGTCCTGTTTCTGGTGATACTTACTTATGGTATGGAAACGGGGTTTTTCCGTTTTGCACAAAGTCATAAGGATCCCGAAAAAGTATATAGTACATCATTTTTCTCATTACTTGCGACAACATTTGTTTTTTTACTATTAGCAAACATTTTTCTGAATAAATTTGCGACTGTATTAAAATATGAGAGCAACCCGGAATATATCAGATATTTTATAATAATTCTATCGCTTGATACAATAACGGCAATTCCTTTTGCAAGGCTTCGCAGGGATAACCGACCTATGAGATTTAGTATTATAAAACTTGTAAATGTAACAGTTACTATTATTCTGGTTCTGTTTTTTCTGAAGCTTGCTCCTTATGTTGTTAGCAAAGGAGTACAAATCCCAGGATGGTTATATAATCCTGATATTGGTGTAGGCTATGTATTTATTGCAAACCTGATCGCCAGTTTTAGCTGTCTTATTTTGCTTTTACCTGAAATTTTGGCTGTTAAACTTTCATTTAGCTGGAAGCTATGGAAAAGAATGATGAATTATTCACTACCATTGCTTATAGGAGGTCTGGCAGGGACGATAAATGATGCTTTAGACAAAATGATATTAAGGCGTATCGTAGGTGAAGAAAATGGACTGGCGGTTGTTGGAGAGTATGGAGCAAGTTATAAGATTGCGGTACTTATGTCTCTTTTTATACAGATGTTCAGATATGCAGTAGAGCCTTTCTTTTTTGAGAAATCAGATAAAAGCGATGCAAAAGAGACTTATGCAACAGTAATGAAATATTTTGTTATTATAAGTCTGGTAATATACCTTGGTATTAATCTTTATCTATCAGGAATACAAATATTGATAGGAAAGGAGTTCAGGGTTGAACAGGGATTGAGAATTGTTCCCATTGTGAGCCTTGGGTATCTGTTGTATGGAATTTTTATAAACCTGAGTGTATGGTATAAAATTAGTGATTTAACAAGATATGGAGCATTATTAACTCTGGGAGGCGCGTTAATTACTGTTGTTATTAATATAATCTTTATCCCGTTGTATGGTTATCTTGCATCTGCCTGGGCGCATGTTGCATGTTATGGTGTTATGGTTATCGGATCATATTTATTTAGCAGGAAGCATTATCCAATACCTTATGAAATGAGTAAAATATTGGGATATTTAATAGTTGGGATTGCAATTGTGATAGTAACGCGAATGGTAAATTATCCAGGGATTATAGCTGAGTTAGTAATAAATACATTTTTAATAACTGGTTTTATATTTGTTGCTCAAAAACGCGACAGGGTAATATCGGTATTAATGAATAAATAATTTTTATGAAGATTAAAATTGTAAACAAATCAAAACACAATCTACCCTCCTACTCTACCATCCTATCAGCAGGTATGGATATCAGGGCAAATATTGATAATGATATTATAATTAAACCACTTGAGAGAAAATTAATTGGAACAGGATTGTTCATTGAAATTCCGAAGGGATATGAAGCACAAATAAGACCCAGAAGCGGACTCGCAATTAAATACGGAATTGGTATTTTAAATAGTCCCGGAACAATAGATGCCGACTACAGAGGTGAGATAGGTATAATAATTGTGAATTTGTCATCTGAAGATTTTGCCGTAAAAGATGGTGAAAGAATCGCTCAAATGATCATTGCAAAGCATGAGAAAGCAGAATGGAATGAAGTTGAAATACTTAAAAAAACTGAAAGAGGTGAAGGTGGTTTTGGACATACAGGCAAAGGTTAATAAATGGTCAGTAATTAATCTGTTGATCTTACTGAATATTATTATAATCGGGTGTAACAGGGATGTTGTAACCAGTGTTACAAGTACGTCGACTAATAATTATTTCGATACAACCCTTTATGATATTACATACCTCGAAGGAACCAGACAGGGATTATTGGGAAATGTAGGCGATGCTTTAAAGTATTTGGATAAGTCGCTAGGTATAAATCCTGAAAGTGATGCAGCGGCGTACCAGATATCACAAATAGCACTGTTACGAGGAGATGTTGATAATGCAAAAAAGTATGCCTTACTGGCATGCGAACTGGATGATAAAAATATCTGGTATCTTAATAATGCAGCCAGTATATATTTTCAAAACAGTCAGGTAGATTCTGTTATAGTATTTTACGAAAAGATTGTAGATCTATACCCCGAAAGGGAGGATATAAAGTTTAATCTCGGGTCTATGTACGTTGAGAATGGAGATTATGAAAAAGCTGAAAGGATTTTTAATGAATTCAGGAGTAAATATGGAGAAAACAGTCAGGTATTGTTAGCGCTTATCAGTATTTATAAGGAAAAAGGAGAAAACGAGGAGGCAGAAAGTTTACTGAAAGAATTGGTTGAAGATGAGCCGGATAATACAACACTACTTGGATTGCTTGCTGAACATTATCGTGCTACCGGAAAGACTGATGAAGCTTATTCTATTTATGAAAAAATGTTTAAAACCGATCCTGGAAATAACATACTCCAACTTAGTTATATTGATTTCCTGGTTGAACAGGGTGAGTATAAAGAGGTAATTAACAACCTTAATATATTATTGCTTAACGAGAACGCAAACAGGGATGAAGAATTAATGATTTTTGCCAGGATATTGGGTGAGGATAGCCTGTTTGCTGAAATGAAAGATGAAATAATACTTAGCTCTCTGATATTCAGAGCTACACACAAAGACGATCCGGCCGTTGTTTTATTGGTATCGGAGGTATATGAAAAAGCAGGCAAGGAAGATGAAGCTATTAATATTTTAGTTGAATACATTAAATTATACAAAGATCAGTACTATGTATGGGAGAGTCTGATATTAAAACTGAACGAAAAAGGGAGGAATGATGAGTTATATACATATTCCAGGGATGCTGCCACAAAATTTAACAGAATACCTCTTCCAAAATTGTTGTTTGCTCTTGCTGCTATAGAAAAGGAGGAATACGATATTGCTCTAAATGAGCTAGATAAGGCAAGGATACTTGTTAATGAGCAACCGGAATATATGATTCAGATATTATCAATGGAGGCTGATATTCATTACAGGATGAAAAATTATGATGAATCATTTAAGACATTTGAAGAAGCATTGGATGTTTCGCCTGGAGATCCTGCATTATTGAATAATTATGCATATTATCTTTCGGAACAGGACAGGGAGCTTAAAAGGGCAGAAAGAATGATAAGACAGTGTCTGGATATTGAATCAAACAGCACTTATCTTGATACTTATGCGTGGGTTTTATATAAATCCGGGAAATATCGAAATGCAGCGAAGGTAATGGAAGGTATATTCAGAGATAAGCAAATAAGTGATCCGGATATTATCGAACATTATGGATACATAAAAAGCAAATTAAAGGATTGTGAAGGAGCTATAACGCTCTGGCAGTCAGCAATAAATATTGACAAGAGCAGAACATATTTGATTAAAAAGATACAGAATTGTTTAATGAAGCAGGTAAAATATTAGTTGTAACGGGAATGCTTATCCTGATTAGCGGATGTGCCACAACCAGAAAGAATCTGGATGTGAAATCTTTTGATGAAGGAAAGAAAGAATTATTAGAGACAGTAGGGAAAAATAATATTGGAAGTGAATCATTTATAATTCAAAAATTATCAGTTAGCTATTATCTCAATGGAGAAAACAGGAAATTTGGAGGAAATCTAAAGCATGATAAAAATGGAGATATACTGATTAGTATACGCATCACCGGAGGGATAGAAGTTGCAAGAATATACCTTAGAAAAGATAGTGTAAGAATAAATGACAGGGTAAACAAAATATATAGTTACGGAGAAACCAATAAGATAATTGAGAAATATGGTTTTAGTTATAATGATATTTACCTCCTGTTTGGAGACCTGCCTGAAATATTTAATGAGAATGATATAGGTTTTTGCGAAAATGGATTTAGCGAATCAAATGTTAAATATTATAATGGATATTCTATTAGTATAAAAATTGATTGTAACGAAAGAAAAGTTTCAGAATTTAATGTACAGAATGATAAGGAGAATGTTTTATACAGAATTAATTATAACAAAATAAACTTCGGTGATAATTATAAATTGGCAGAAAAGGTAATGCTGAATTATCCAAAAAATAATTTTAAGGCCGAAATAGAATTAAGAGGTTTTAAATTAATTGATGAGATAAATATGAAATTTAAGCCAGGTAAAGGATATAAATACCAGATTTTGAAATGAGGTATGTTACAGTTGTTTTAATTATAATATATATTAATGTTACCGGAGTTGAGGGACAAACAAGGACTGAGCTTGAAAAACAAAGGGAAGAAACACTTCTTGATATTGAATATGTTGACAATCTGTTAAAAGAGACAACACAAGAGAGAGCGGAGGGATTAAACAGGTTGAATATTGTTAATAACAGACTAAGATTAAGGGAAGATGTTATATATGGAATAAAGGGTGAAATAGCACTGCTTAAAACACGACAGGAATTGAACACTCTGGCTATAGAATTGATGATGGCTGATCTGGACATTTTAATTATTGAATATGAAAAAGCTATTCTTCATGCACAGATTGTTAGCAAAGGCCAGCCTGAATTAGCATATATATTTACTGCAAAAGATTTGAACCAGGGTTATAAAAGAATGAAATACCTTCAGCAGGTTGCGAAATACAGAAGGAGGGAGGCAGAATTAATATATGAAATTAAAGGAGAAATTGATAGAAAAAGAATTCAGCTGGAAGAAGACCTGTATGATATTAGCACTTTGAAAGGAAGGGAAGAACAGCAGAAACAGTCATTACAGAATGAACAGCAAAAGAGAAGAAGACTTATTAATAAACTGACCAAAAAGGAGCGTGAGTTGCGCAGGGAGTTACGTAGAAAACAGAAAATTGCAGATGAGATTGAAAAAGAAATAGATAGAGTTATTGAAGAGGAAAGACGCAGAAGAGATATTTCTGAAATAACTCCTGAGGAAAAATTGGTAGGAGATGATTTTTCTAAAAACAGGAATAACCTGCCATGGCCTGTTTCAAGAGGGATTATTACAAGTCATTTTGGCGTGCATGATCATCCGGTTTTTAAAGGAACCAAGGTAGATAATATTGGAATAGAAATTACAAGCGGACAGAAGGAGAGTGCAAGGACGGTATTTAAAGGAACCGTTGTAAGCGTTTTTGGTATCACAGGTGGAAATATGGCTGTAATAATAAGGCATGGGCGCTATCTGACTGTATATCAAAACATTGTGAATGTATTAGTAAGGCCAGGTGAAGAAGTTTTAACTAAGCAAAAAATAGGTGATGTATTTTATGATAAAAATGCCGGAAGTAAATGTATAATAAAGTTTATGGTATTTGAAGAAAAGAAAAAACTGGATCCTGAGTTGTGGATAGCAAAAAGAAGGTAGATAATGTAACTTTTATCAAATTTGTGAGTATAAGAATTGATTAGGGGAAGCATAATGAAACAAGAAATGAATATATTATCTGAAATTTCTAATATTAGAAAAGTAGAAGTAGCTATAGATGAAATATCTGTAAATTATTGCATAGGGTCAGATGCGTATGGAAAAATATTGATAGCTACTCTTGAAGCTGTTAATAATGCTGTAATTCATGGGAACAAGACAGATAATAATAAATTGGTGAATGTTGGGTTTGAAGTTGAAGGGAAGGTGATGGTTGTAACAGTAAGAGATGAAGGTAATGGCTTCAACCACGAAAAAATACCTGATCCAACTTCTCCTGAGAATATTGAAAATCTACACGGTCGTGGAGTATTCTTAATGAAACGACTGTCCGATAAAATCTCATTTATTGGTAATGGAAATATGGTAAAAATGAAATTTAATATTGTATAGGAATTGAATATTAGGTTCAATTATCAAATCAAAGGTTTCCGGATTCGTAATAGCACTATTGTAAAAAGCTGGTTAAGAAAAGTTATAGCTAAAGAAAAATTTAGTTGTGGCAATATCAGTATTATATTTGTAGATGATAAATACCTTATGAGTATTAATAATGAGTTTTTGAAACATCATTACTATACTGATGTAATTGCATTTGATTATTCTGTAAATGATATACTTGAGGGTGAAATATATTTAAGCGTAGAAACAATAAGAGATAATGCAAGAAAGTTTAAGCAGGGAGTTAGGGCGGAGTTGTTAAGAGTAATGGTGCACGGGATCCTTCACCTTATTGGATATAAGGACAAGAGCAGTAAGGAAAAAAGCATAATGAGAGAAAAAGAGGATTATTATTTACGTTATATAAAATAGGAAAGTGGATTTTGAATATGATATAGCTGTGATTGGTGCAGGACATGCCGGGTGTGAAGCAGCACATGCTTCTGCAAAAATGGGTATGAAAACTGTATTAATTACAATGGATATGACCAAAATGGCACAGATGTCATGTAATCCTGCAATGGGAGGAATAGCAAAAGGGCAGATTATCAGGGAGATTGATGCAATGGGAGGATTATCAGGAATAGTTACTGACAAAAGCATGATTCAGTACAGGATGCTTAACAGGTCAAAAGGACCAGCAATGTGGAGTCCGCGGGCACAATGCGACAGATATCTGTTCAGTAAGGTTTGGCGTGAACTTCTGGAGAACACAGATAATCTGTATATGTGGCAGGAAAGAGCAACTAAACTTATAGTTGAAAAGGGTGTGATTAATGGAGTACAAACAGCCTTTGGAACAACATTTAGAGCAAAGGCTGTGATTATTTCAAGTGGTACATTCTTGAATGGACTGATGTATGTTGGATTCAATACAATTGAAGGAGGAAGATCGGGGGATGAGGCCTCGAAAGGAATAAGTGAACAGTTAAGAGAAATTGGATTCAGTGTGGAAAGGATGAAAACAGGTACAAGTCCGAGATTAGACGGACGGTCAATAGACTTTAGTAAAACAACCGAACAAGAAGGTGAAACTGAGGGAAGGTCTTTTTCATATATGCATGATAGTGTACAAATAGAGAATGAAAGAAGTTGTTTTATTGTGCATACAAACAGAGAAGCTCATAAGGAGCTTGAAAAGGGATTAGAATTTAGTCCGTTGTTTCAGGGAAAAATCCAGGGTGTGGGCCCAAGATATTGCCCGAGCATTGAAGATAAGATAGTAACGTTTGCTGATAAAATGTCACATCAGCTCTTTATAGAACCGGAAGGATCAAATACAACGGAGTATTATATTAATGGATTTGCATCTAGCCTTCCTCTTGAAGTTCAGCTTAAATCATTAAGAAAAATACCAGGATTGGAAAATGTAAATATATACCAGCCAGGATATGCAATTGAATATGACTTTTTTCAACCGACACAATTGAAAGCGACCCTTGAAACAAAATTGGTTGAAGGTTTATATATGGCAGGCCAGGTAAATGGAACTACAGGATATGAAGAGGCCGGAGCTCAGGGTTTGATGGCAGGAATTAATGCAGTAAAAAAGATAAGAGGTAAAGATGAGCTGATTTTTAAAAGGGATGAAGCTTATATAGGAGTATTGATAGATGACCTTGTAACAAAAGGTGTGGACGAGCCTTACAGAATGTTTACATCAAGGGCTGAATACAGAATACTTTTGAGACAGGATAATGCTGATGAGAGATTAACACCGACCGGGTACAAAATCGGACTTGCAGATAAAAATCGGAAAAAGAGATTTGAGGAGAAGAGCAAACTTGTTAATATGATAATTGATTTTGTTAAAAAGGAGGGATTTAAGCCGGAAGAGATAAATGATTTTCTTGTTGAAAAGGGAACGTCTGAACTGAAACAGAAAACTAAAATATTTATGCTTGCAAGCAGACCTCAATTAAGATTGCTTGACTTGTTGATAAGAGATATAAGGGGTAGAGAAATTGTTGAGAACCTTGGAAATAGAAAGAGTGAAATTCTTGAAAGTGCTGAAATTAAAATTAAGTATCAGGGATATATAGAAAGAGAAAAATCTGTTGCTGAAAAAATCAAGAGACTGGATGATTTAAAAATTCCTGAAGATATAATATACGATGAGCTAAGATCAATTTCTACAGAGGGAAGACAAAAGCTTACGAGGATTAAACCTGCTACCATCGGAATGGCTAGCAGGATTATAGGAGTGTCGCCAAGTGATCTGGCAGTATTACTAATTTATATGGGAAGATAAAGTGTTCCACGTGGAACACTTTTTTTATTTTTATAATTGAAAATGAAAATATCAGGAAATATAATTGATGTTTTTAGCAGAGAGATTTATGCTGCAGATATAGAAATCAGAAATGGTCTGATTGATGAAGTTCATAGAATCAACAGGGTTTGTAAAAATTACATTTTACCGGGTTTTATTGATGCACATGTTCATATAGAAAGTTCTATGGTAGTACCATCGTCTTTTGCTGAAGTTGCAGTAAAACATGGAACTGTTGCAGTTGTTGCAGATCCGCACGAAATTGGAAACGTGCTTGGTTTACCCGGTGTTGAATATATGATTGATAATGGAAATAGTGTTCCGTTTAAGTTCTTTTTTGGAGCGCCTTCATGTGTACCGGCAACATCGTTTGAGAGTTCAGGGGCAATTATTGATAGTAATGATATTAAGAAATTGCTTTCAAGGAAGGATGTTAAGTTCCTTGCCGAAATGATGAATTATCCAGGTGTTATAAATGACGATCCTGATGTTAAAAGAAAGATTGAGAT
This sequence comes from Bacteroidales bacterium, assembly GCA_030596125.1. Lineage (GTDB taxonomy): Bacteria > Bacteroidota > Bacteroidia > Bacteroidales > VadinHA17 > JAUVKT01. The sequence goes on from JAUVKT010000028.1 coordinate 10,010, forward strand.
TGCTAAAAAGCTTGGGAAAAGGATCGATGGGCATGCGCCGGGACTCATAGGAGAAAGCCTGATTAAGTATATACGAAGTGGCATTACTACAGATCATGAATGTTCTGATATAGATGAAGCAAGGTTTAAGATTAAACAAGGAATGAGGGTGATTATAAGAGAAGGCAGTGCTGCACGTAATCTTGAAAAATTGCATCCATTGTTAAAGGAAGAGCCAGAGAGTGTAATGCTTTGTTGTGATGATATACATCCCGAGATGTTGATGGAAAGACATATTAACGAGATGGTAAGAACATTAATAAGAAAAGGGTATGATCTGTTTGATGTAATAAGGGCGGCTACGGTAAACCCGGTTGAGCATTATGGATTGGAAGTTGGTCTTTTACGTGAAGGGGATCCTGCCGATTTTATTGTTGTAGAGGAGCCGGAAAATGTGAAAATACTTGAAACCTGGATTAATGGTCGAAAGGTATATGGCAATGGTGAAACATTATTTACTGCCCCAAAGGCAGAAAAGGTGAATAAGTTTAATTCATCATATATAAGCAGGGATAGTATAAAGGTAAGAAACAGGCCCGGGATGATAAATGTTATTGATGTTCAGGATGGGGAACTTTATACAACCTCTGTTAAGAAGAGATGGAGTGAAGAGCTGTTTGTTGATTCATCTTCGATTGACGATATTTTGAAAATAGTTGTAAAGGAGCGATATCAGGATCTGTCTCCGGTGGTTGCATTTGTAAGAGGTTTTGGCCTGAAGCGGGGAGCATTTGCCGGCTCGATAGCTCACGATAGCCATAATATAATTGCTGTAGGAGCAGATGATGATGCCATTGTCTCTGTAATAAACAGGGTGGTGAAAATGAATGGAGGTCTTGCAGCAACCGACGGTGAGGAAATATTGGAGATTCCTCTGCCTGTTGCAGGAATTATGTCAGATGTTCCATGTGGAACAATTGCTGAAAAATATCTTCAATTATCTGGTATGGTTAAAGATATGGGAAGTCAACTAAAGGCTCCGTTTATGACACTTTCCTTTATGGCACTGCTTGTAATACCCGAAATCAAGCTCGGAGACAGAGGACTGTTCGATGGAAATAGATTTGAGTTTATGGATCTTTTTTCCGACGAATGACAAACAACAAACGACGAACGATAAAAGGCGTAAGGCATAAGGTATAGGGAAGAACAGGGGAATATCCAATATCGATCAACGAATGTTGATTTTTGATTTGACAAGAAACCGGACAAGCGAACTCCTATGAAGAAAACATTTGACCTCTGACATTTGCCATATTCTTCTCCCCGGCCCCTTAATCTATTTATCTTAAATTTGTAATTGAATTGATACAGAATATTCTTGAAAGAAGAATTGAAAAAGCAAGCTTATTTGTTGCCGGAAACTCCCGGAGTATACCAGTTTTTCGATAAAACAGGAAGTCTTATATATATTGGAAAAGCAAAAAACCTGAAAAGGAGGGTTTCATCATATTTTGCAAAAAAACTTACTGGTAAAACAAGGGTGATGACTGGCAGGATAACAGATATACGCCATATTGTTGTAGAAACAGAATCAGAGGCCCTGTTGCTGGAAAACAGTCTGATCAAAAAGCATCAACCAAGGTATAATGTTCTGATGAAGGATGATAAAACATACCCTTGGATTTGTGTGAAAAATGAACCTTTCCCCAGGGTATATATGACCAGAAATGTGATATATGACGGATCTGTTTATTATGGGCCGTACACTTCAGTTGTAATGGTGAGGACTCTTCTTGATCTTATTCGTAAGCTTTACAGGTTGCGAACATGTTCATATAATCTTTCGGAAAAGAAAATTTCAGAAGGCCACTACAAAGTGTGTCTTGAATATCATATCGGAAACTGCAAAGGAGCTTGTACAGGAAAAGAAAAAGAAGAGGATTACAATTTATCGATTGCACAGATAATTGAAATATTAAAAGGGAATATTTTTATCGTCACCAGCCATTTGAAAGGCTTAATGGAAAGATATTCGGGGGAAATGAAGTTCGAAAAGGCACAGGCAATTAAGGAGAAACTCGAAATAATTGAAAAATATCGTGGCCGGTCAACAGTGGTAAATCCCAGGATAAAGGATGTTGATGTTTTCGGATATACAGAGGATGGTGAAAAGGCCTATGTAAATTTTCTTAAGGTTATAAGGGGGGCTGTGGTACAGAGTCACACAATTGAATTAATAAGGAGAATGGAGGAGAGCAAGGAAGAGGTTATCTCTTTGGCGATCACAGAGTTGCGACAAATACATGAGAGTGAAGCAAAGGAGGTCCTGCTATCGTTAAGGCCTGATGTACAGCATGATAGTATAAAATATACGGTTCCTGTAAAGGGTGATAAGCTAAGACTTGTTGAGCTGGCAGAGCGAAATGCGATACATTACAGGCTGAATAAGAAAAAGCGTTTAGCCGGACATAAACCAGCAAACAAAACACGGAAACACCTGGAAAACTTAAAAAAGGATTTAAGGTTATCGGAGTTGCCTGTACATATTGAGTGTTTTGATAATTCAAATATACAGGGAACCTCACCTGTTGCAGCCTGTGTTGTATTCAGGAATGGCAGACCGGTCAGGAGAGAATATCGTCACTATAATATAAAAAGTGTAACCGGTCCTGATGATTTTGCATCAATGGAAGAGGTTGTCTTCAGAAGATACCGACGGCTGGTTGACGAAGATGAACCGTTGCCTCAATTGATAATAATCGATGGGGGAAAGGGTCAGCTCGGATCTGCTGTCAAAAGTCTTGAATCTCTATCTTTAGAAAAAAGAATAACTGTAATAGGAATTGCCAAGAAACTTGAAGAGATATATTTCCCCGGAGATAGTGTGCCGCTATATATTGATAAAAATTCAATGAGTCTGAAAATTATTCAGCAGCTTCGAAATGAAGCACACAGGTTTAGTATAAATTTTCACAGAGATCAGCGAAGCAGGAAAATGGTAAATTCTGTTCTTGATGAAATTCCAGGGATTGGAGTAAAGACAAAAAAGATTCTTCTCAGACATTTTGGATCAGTTGAAAAAATTAAAGGTTCTGCCGGATCAGAACTAATAGAGGTGGTTGGTTTATCAAAAGCAGCTAAAATAATCGATTTTTTCAATATTATCTCCTAGATTTATTATGTAGTCAACATTAAGTGAAATCGTCTATATAACAGATATAGAGCGAAATAAGGAGTGCTTTGGTTGAAGTTTACCTGATTAGAATAGAATAAACCAGATCTTATGCATTACTACCCATGAATATTCCAGACAGGTGGCATTAATTTACCGGGACATATAAATATTCAGGGGGATCTTCGAAATTATGAATCTAATGATATAAAAAAGGGGTGCATTAATTTTAATGCACCCCATATAGAAATATCATAAAAAATCAGATTCCTTCCAGAGAATTTATAAGATTTTCTAGAACTTCACCTGAAGATGGTCGCGGGGCACGTGCGTTCAATATTTTGCCATCCCTGTCGATAAGCACAAAAGATGGGATATATTTAACCAGATAATCATCATTCATATTTATAGAATCATGTAACTGGAGCCACTGTGGCTGATCTTTTGTAATCATATCTGCCCAGGCCTGTTTATCTTTATCAACAGAAATACTGATTATTTTAATATTCTTATTCTTATAATTCATTTCCATTTTTTCCAGAACAGGTATTTCAATCTTACAGGGTCCACACCATGTAGCCCAAAAATCGATATATACATACTGTCCGGTGAAATCAGATAACGAGACCATATTACCATCAATGTCAGGAAGTGTAAATGCTGGTGCTTCATTACCAGGCATAATAGGAGCCCACTCCACAACCTTTTCTTTCATTGAGTCTATATTTTTTTGAATGGTCGTTTTTTCATAGAAAATATCAATATACTCTTCAATTCCTGCTGGTCCGGCAAAATCAACAACCTGAACAAGGTAAGAGTTAAGAAAATGGTCGATCAATCCTTGATTTTCAAAATTTGCAAGGATCCAGTCAAATTGAGCTCCCATTAATTCAGGGGTTCCCCAGGCATCATCTCCGGAAGGACCGCCTTCGCTTTCAATTTTTTTATTAATAATACCACCAACAACTCTCAGAGCAACCGGAACATCAATGTATTTTGGGTCGTTAATAGCAATTTCTTCTTCAAACGAATACCAATCATCAGGCAGATCTACCTCTTCAACCTTAGCATAATATTTGTGTGCAGGTTCATAATTTGATAGGGAGGAGTAATAAGTAAATTCATAATTTAATTTTTCGTTCTCAACAAAAATCGTACAGATATCGGGATTTTCTGTAACAAACTCATCAAGCAGATCTTCTTTTGCTATACGGATAGAGTCTATACCTAAACGATAAGTCTCTGCATCAGCAAGATACAGGGCTCTTGCATTATTTTGTAATTTCCTGCTCAGGGCATTAACCATCTGGTTGTACTTGTTTTCAAGTGCTAAATCACCTTCAAACAGAAGCGAATTGGTAAAGTCTTTTGCATCAAAATTTACAATAAGATTGTATCCGGGAGCAAGATATATAGAAGCATAATCTCTTTCACTTCTCAGATAAAAAGAGCCAGCCTTGTCAAGTTCCCTGGTAAATGAGAATGTTCCATCTTCATTAACAGCAATGGTGTCAATATCTCTTCCGTATGAGAGCAAAAGAAAATCCGCACTCTTATTCGACACGGTTCCTGAAATAGTTGATTTGTTAACAGGTTCTTTGCTGGTGCAGGCAAACATGCTGATCAGCGATAGTAAAATGAATAGTTTCTTCATAGTAGTAGGATTTAAGTTTTATTTTTGTCTGGCAGTTGTGTAATTTATAAATTCAATCATTGATGTTTTAAAGGGGGAGTTGGTGTAGGTATTTAAAAAAGCAAATGCTTTATCACGGTATTTATCCATCATCATAGAGGCATAATCGAGACCATTGTTATCTATAACAAAATCAATAACCCACTTAACCTCTTTTGATGTTTTTTTCTTTGCTTTAATAATATTAAGGATCTTTCTTTTTTCGGATGATGAGACCTGCTGAAGTGCATGTATCAAAGGGAGGGTTATCTTCTTTTCCCTGATATCATTCCCTGAAGGTTTTCCGGTTAATCCATTATTCTGATAATCAAAAAGATCATCTCTGATCTGAAAAGCTACTCCAACATTTTCGCCAAGCTCTTTCATACTCCGGATAACTTCAGGATCGTCAGTAACAGACTTCGTACCTGTTGCAGTACAGGCTGAAATGAGAGCTGCTGTTTTCATTTTTATGATCCTGAAATAGACCTCTTCGGTAATATCAAGTTTCCTTGCTTTTTGTAGTTGCAGAAGTTCGCCTTCGCTCATAGCCTGTACTGCTTCACTTGTGATTTCGAGCATATCATATCTGCCCTTTTGTACACTGATAAGTAATCCCTTTGAAAGGAGGTAATCGCCTACAAGAACTGCAATTTTGGAATTCCATAGAGCATTGATTGACAAAACACCTCGTCTGTCATTAGCTTCATCCACTACGTCATCATGTACGAGTGAGGCAGTATGCAGCAACTCAATGAAAGTAGCCGCCACATATGTTGATTCATTAATTTTGCCATTTAATCCGGCAGAAAGAAACACCAGCAAAGGCCTCATTTGTTTTCCTTTTCTTCTGAGTATATAATTTAAAATGATTTTGAGAAGAGGAACATCGCTTCGAAGAACATTATTGAAGTAACCTTCAAATTCCTTCATTTCGTTTTGTACAGGCTTTCTTATTAAGCTGAGTTTCGACATACAATGTTGTTATCAACTTTCAAAGATAAAAAAATAGCCGGTAACATATTATTTATATATAGTTACAATTTCCCGGGAAAAATGTAACATATTGACATATTTATATATATTTGCATAAACAGTCTGGTTTTTAAACAATACACTTATCTGAATATGAGTAGCAGCAAGCTTGATCCTGAACAGTTGGAAAGTGCAGCAAATATGTTAAAAGCAATGGCACATCCTAAGAGAATTGCAATCATTGGATTTCTGGAGGAAGGTGACCATTTGACTGTTACACAACTACACGAGATGCTTGGGATTGAACAATCCACAACATCTCATCACCTGGGGATTTTAAAAGACAAGGGGGTATTAGTTTCAAGAAGAGAGGGCAAAAACACCTATTATTCACTGAAACACGAGAACCTTAAAAATATTTTAAAGTGCCTGAGTATGTGTAAACAGGATTAGTTGGTCTCTTTAAAAAATTTTCTCTGGAACAGGATTATTGAAAAGACCCCGATAGTTACGGCACTATCGGCAAGATTAAATACAGGTCTGAAAAATATAAATGATTGTCCGGGCCTGAAAGGAGACCAGTCGGGCCAACTACCCGAAATCACCGGGAAATATAACATATCTACAACTTTTCCGTGAAGGAATGAAGAATATCCTCCTCCCTCAGGAAAGAGAATTGCAGATTGAAAATAGCTTTCTGAAAAAATAATCCCGTAAAAGGCGCTGTCGATCAGATTTCCAATTGCCCCTGCCATAATAGCACTAATTGAAAGAACCAGTCCGGCCGAAGCACCATTAATTCTTAAATATCGTATATACCAACCAATACCAACTATAGCAACAATCCTGAAAAGGGAAAGGATAAGCTTTCCTGCTTTACCACCCAGTTCCATCCCGAATGCCATTCCGTTATTTTCAATAAAATGGAGGATAAACAAGTTTCCAATAACATTTCTCTCTTCGCCAATTACCATATTTGTCTTGATAATGAACTTGAAAGTCTGATCGGCAATTAATATCAAAAATATCAGAAGTATAGACTTTGTCTTTAGTGACATATAACTCAAATTTTGAGGTCGCAAAATAGTAAAAATTACTGAATTTAATTACCTATGTTTTGACTGTAGTTAATACGGATCTTGCTGAAGGTATACTTTGGCCGAATAGGTCTTGCGGAAACATGGTAAATTAAGGATGGGGAGGATATATAACCACAGAGCTACACAAAGTGCGGGGAGAAACCTTCGTGTAACCCTGTGGTCAAATAGCTTTGTGCGATATGTGAAAATATTAGAACTCATTCTTGCGAAAGAGATCTGTTTTTGCTGTAAGAAGCATAATTGCAGCCAGTCCGATAAACAAACCAATATTACCAACAAGGTAAGCATACTCGTTCATGGCCAACAGAAAAAACAGGAAGATATATAAAACAGTGAGCAATCCGCCAACAATTAGAATCGGTTTCCCTCTTTTAAAAAGAGATGCCAGGAAACCTGTTATAAGACTTATTGTTGCAATTGATGCTACCAGGTATGCTGCGTTAAATCCAATATGTTCACTTAAAGCATTCAATAATGAGAAGAAAAGAACCAGTGCCAGGGAGACCAGGAAGTAACTGAAAATATGAATTCTTTTTTCTGACGACAGCTCTATAAACAGCAGAACCATAAAGGTGAAGGCAATAAAGAGAAGCCCGTATTTGGAGCTACGCTCGGATTTGCGGTAATGATCAACCTGCAATATCAGGTCTACTCCGAAAGATTCCTCCGTGAGATCATGAATAGCACCTATCCACTCCTGGGGAAAGTTCCGGTTTAGATGGGTAACCTCCCATTCAGCCGAAAACCCTGATTCGTCAATTGTCCGGGTTTTTGGTAAGAAATTGCCACCAAAAGAGGGAGCATTCCAATCAGATTCAAGGGCAACTGTTGTTATTTTACCTATAGGTGTAAAATAGATACCATCAGTTCCTTTAATTCCAAGGGGAAAAGTGAAGGAATACTCCTTTTTATCCGGATCAACAGAAACAGGAAATGATATTCCGGACAGGAACAGGTCCTGATCTGTCAGACCTGGTTCCGCTTCAATATTATGGCCGTCAAACAAAATACTTACCCTGTTTTTAAGCCCACGGTTATCTGATACTCCAAGAGTAAGATAGGCCTCATCCCATAGAATGGAGTACTTTACCATTTTGTTATTATCAGGTATAGTGAATTGGCCAGATATTTCAAGATCAGAATCATAAATTACTGTTTCATAGATCCCTTTATATCTGATTTCCGGGTTCACCCGGCCATTTACTTCCACGCTTTCCGGTAAGATATGCCAGATTCTCGTGACAGGACTGGATTTCTGATCCGGGTTCTCAGAATACCTGTAAACAGGAATATTAAGTACCGGACCGGAGATGATTTGTTGTTTACCCCATTGTTCGGAAATTTCCATTTTTACTGCAGCGGAATTACTCTCCCGCTCCATTATCATCATTTTAATGAGCTGTAGTGGAATAAGGAACATAATTGCCATTATCCCAAGCAATACCATTTTGATGGTCATTGTTTCATACCATTTAAACGGGTTTTGATTTTCTGTTATCATATGTTAAAAATTAAAAGTACTTTGAATTACAAAGTCTATAGTTAAAAAAATATAACTATTCAGTGTCTTAAGTTTAAATTGTTTAAAATGGCAAATCTCATTATTCTTTACATCTTTAAGTCGGCAATCAGCCCGTCCGACCGGAGTCATCCGGGCGGACAATCTGAAGATAAGGCTATATACACTTTTCAATCCCGATTTATCGGGAATATGATTAAACAATCGTCTGATTCCTTCAGATCTTTTATTAAAATCATCAAAGCTTTCTTTTTTATTATACAGTTAAGTTCCTAAATTCAATTGCCATTGTGTTTTAATTGTTTGATTGTTATTTGCTCTTTTGCCGATTGCGGACTGCTTTGCCCTTCCGAAGCTTGAAACGAAGTGGAGAGCGAAGGAGGGCCGACTAATTAGTTACAAGAAATAATATAGATATGAGAGCGGGTTTAGCGTTTCATGTTCTATGTTCCATGTTTCAGGTTTTTTTCCTAAAAATATGACATATGTCGTTTAATGTTATCTAATATTAAATGTAATTTTGTTATCAGAATAATTAATAAAGATTTCTATGAAACCAACACATATTGAACATATTGGAATTGCAGTAAAAAATCTTGATGAGGCAATTTCTTTTTATGAAAATATTTTTGGATTAAAATGTTATAACATCGAGGAGGTTAAGGAACAAAAGGTTAAAACGGCTTTTTTTAAGGTCGGGGATTCCAAGATTGAATTGCTTGAATCAACTGACCCGGACGGACCTATTGGGAGATTTATTGAAAAAAGGGGTGAAGGAATACATCATCTGGCATTTGCCGTAAAAGATATTGAAACCAGACTCAGGGAGACTGAAGAAAAAGGTGTCAGGCTGATCGATCATAAGCCGCGAAAAGGTGCAGAAAATCTGAATATTGCTTTTCTTCATCCTAAATCGACATTGGGTGTTCTTACTGAGATATGTGAAGACAAGAATTCATAACCTAATACTGAATTACAATTATTTTCATGAACAGGCAGGATAAGATAAAAAAGCTTATTGACTTAAGAGAAGAAGCAAAACTTGGAGGCGGTGAGAAGAGAATAGAATCCCAGCATAAAAAGGGAAAACTCACGGCAAGGGAAAGGATTGATATTCTTCTTGATGAGGGTAGTTTTGAGGAGTTTGATATGTTCGTTACTCATCGTACTGAAGATTTCGGACTTGGCGACCAGAAATATTTATCTGACGGTGTGGTAACAGGTCATGGTACAATTGATGGGAGGGTAGTTTACCTGTTCTCCCAGGATTTTACTGTTTTCGGGGGCTCCCTGTCGGAAACCTATGCTCAAAAGATATGCAAGGTTATGGACCAGGCTATGAAAGTCGGTGCCCCTGTTATCGGTATCAACGATAGCGGAGGTGCAAGGATCCAGGAGGGTGTCAGGAGCCTTGCCGGATATTCCGAGATTTTTGAACGTAATATTCTTGCATCAGGAGTAATTCCTCAGATATCAGCTATTTTCGGACCATGTGCAGGAGGTGCTGTATATTCACCGGCTCTTACAGATTTTATTATAATGAGCGAGGAGAGTAGTTATATGTTTGTAACCGGGCCTAAGGTGACAAAAGCTGTTACAGGCGAAGATATTTCAATCGATGAACTTGGGGGATCCTCTGTTCATTCGACAAAGTCGGGAGTGGCACAGTTCGTTGTGGAAGATGAGGAGGAGGGACTGCTTCTTATCAGAAAGTTGCTGAGTTATTTCCCCCAGAACAACCTTGAAGATCCGCCTGCAACTGATTGCAATGATCCTATCGACAGGCTGGAGGATGATCTGAACATAATTATACCGGAGAATCCTAACCAGCCATATAATATACGTGATGTAATTTACAAAATTGTCGACCATGAGGAGTTTCTGGAAGTACATGGTAACTATGCAAAAAATATCGTTGTAGGTTTTGCCAAGCTTGATGGTATGCCGGTGGGTATTGTTGCCAATCAGCCTAATTTTCTCGCTGGGGTTCTTGATATTGCAGCTTCAAGAAAAGCTGCCCGTTTTGTAAGATACTGCGATGCTTTTAATATACCTTTGCTTACACTGGTAGATGTTCCCGGATTCTTGCCAGGCAGTTCACAGGAGTATGGCGGTATAATTATCCATGGAGCCAAACTGATGTTTGCCTATGGTGAAGCAACTGTGCCCAAAATAACAATTACATTGAGAAAATCATACGGAGGAGCACACTGTGTAATGTCTTCGAAGCAACTAAGGGGAGATGTTAATTATGCATGGCCTTCTGCGGAGATCGCCGTTATGGGGCCACGGGGAGCGATTGAGGTTCTGGAGGGAAAGAAAATCGCCGGGATCAAAGATGACGAGGAGAGGGCTAAATACATTGAGGAGAAAGAGAATGAATACAGGGAAAAATTTGCCAATCCTTATGAAGCGGCAAAATACGGTTTTATCGATGATGTTATTGAACCTAGAAATACAAGATTCAGGGTTATTAGAGCTCTTCAGACACTGGCCACAAAGAAAGACCCTATACCAATGAAGAAGCACTCTAATATTCCTCTTTAATAAAGCGAATGTTATGTTAAGCTTTTTACCATTTATAATGTTAGCAGGGATTGACAGACAGGCGGGAGTCATAGTTGTAATAGGATACCTGATTGTGTTTCTCGTCCTTGTTCTTCTCTACCTTGTTTTCAGATATGTTTTGCCTCTCTTTTTCAAGATTAAGTTATACAGAAGGGCTGCAAAAGAAGGCAGGGCTCTTGATGATTCAGAACTGAATGTAATGACTGGAGAAGTTAATGCAGCTATTGCTACAGCTATATATTTATACTTCAGCGAGTTGCATGATGAGGAGAGTAATATTATTACCATCAGGAAAGTGTCCCGTTCCTATTCACCATGGAACTCTAAGATATATAACATGCGAAACCTACAAAGATAGTTCAGGTAATGAAAAATTATAAGTTCACCATCAGTGGGAATACCTACGAAGTAGATGTCATAAATGTAGAGGGAGGCATTGCCAGGATTGAGGTAAATGGTACTCCTTATCTTGTTGAGATCCATAAAGAGGTGAAACATGAAAAAACACCGAAGCTGGTGCGTCCTCTTTTGAGAGAGCCTCAGAAGAAAATAGAGAAGAGTGATGCAGGTTCGCTGGTATTAGTCAAGGCTCCACTTCCGGGAATAATTGTCGGGGTTTCTGTGAAGACAGGAGATATTGTTTCAAAGGGAGATAAACTGGTAGTTATGGAGGCAATGAAGATGGAGAACGTTATTAAAGCAGAGAAGGATGGTGAAATCAGGTCGGTGAATATTAATGTGGGACAATCGGTATTGCAGGATGAGGTAATTATTGAAATAAACGGATTATGAGGAGATTTATCACTGTAGTCGGAATTATTTCAATTCTTTCATTAACATGGATGGCTTTTATAAAACCCTCGGCCGATCAACAGGTTACGGATACTTTAAGGGTGGAACAGAAGTCACCGGTTATTGATTCTCCGGGTGAAGATGAAGCACCTGAGTTTTCAGGCATAAAGAAATTTTGGGAGTATACCGGGTTCAGAAATGCTACAATAGGACACCTGGGGATGATAGCGATTGGGCTTTTATTTATTTTCCTGGCAATAAAGTATGATTATGAACCACTGCTTTTAATCCCGATAGGTACCGGTATCCTGATAGGCAATATCCCTTTTTTTCAGGATGGTGGTTTTAACCTGCAGCTTGGCATCTACCAGTCGGGCAGTGTACTGAATTATCTCTATTTTGGAGTGCTGAAAGGTGTTTATCCTCCACTTATCTTTTTGGGGCTGGGTGCTATGACTGATTTTTCATCGCTCTTATCAAATCCCAGACTAATGATTTTGGGTGCCGCAGCTCAGATAGGAATTTTTCTGACTTTTCTGGGAGCATTATTACTTGGATTTGCGCCACCTGAAGCGGGAGCAATTGGCATTATCGGAGGCGCTGACGGTCCAACAGCTATTTTCCTCTCTTCTCGTCTGGCAAATGGTATTAATCTTCTGCCTGATGGTACAACTGTGGCTAACCTGATCGGACCGATAGCTATTGCTGCATACTCATATATGGCGCTTGTACCTGTTATTCAACCACCTGTTATGAGATTGCTCACAACCCCCAAAGAGCGTCGTATAAGAATGAAACCACCCCGTTCAGTTTCCAGGCTTGAGAAGATACTGTTCCCGATTATAGGATTGTTGCTTACATCGTTTATTTCACCAAGCTCGCTGCCGCTGCTTGGTATGTTGTTTTTTGGGAACCTGCTTAAAGAGTCAGGAGTAACAAAAAGGCTGGCAGAGACAGCACGGACGTCAATGGTCGATATTGTAACCATATTGCTTGGACTTACAGTGGGAGCTTCAACACAGGCTGATATTTTTCTGACACGTGAATCCTTGCTAATATTTGTTCTCGGAGCTATCTCTTTCGTTATAGCTACAGCAGGCGGACTGATCTTCGCTAAAGGGATGAACCTCTTCCTGAAGGGAGATAACAGGATAAATCCGCTTGTAGGAGCAGCAGGTGTTTCAGCTGTTCCTGATTCTGCCCGTGTAGTTCAGATTGAAGGACTAAAGGCTGATCCAACCAACCATCTCCTGATGCATGCCATGACACCAAATGTTTCAGGTGTTATAGGCTCAGCAGTTGCTGCCGGTATTTTACTCAGTTTTCTTGGATAAGAGGTTGCTAATTTTTAGGTTTGTATTGATCAGAGACCCGATGGCGGATTTTGTAGAATAAAATTTTTTGTTTATGAAGAACAATTTAGCTGTTACCGGCAATAGTGGCCCAGGGGTTCGTTCCGACTGCGAAGTCAGTTTTGAAACTACCGGTAGTGGGGGTATAAAGCTGGATTTGCAATCAAAGGTCAAATCAATGTTTGGAAGATCAATAAATGATCTGGTTTCCAATATCCTCTCATTTTATAACATTAAAAATGCCTGCATTAAAATAATTGATAAAGGTGCTCTGCCATTTGTAATTTCTGCAAGACTGGAGGCAGCTATTAAAAAAACAGCCGGGAGTGACAGCGAGTATCTTCCGGAGATGAATCCTGAAAACAGTTATGAATCTGAAAGGTCACGGTTCAGGTTCAGCCGGCTCTATCTTCCGGGAAATACACCAGGCATGATGCTAAACGCCGGTTTACATGCGCCGGATGGCATTATTCTTGATCTTGAAGATTCAGTTGCCCCGGTTAAAAAAGAGGAGGCCAGGTTACTTGTAAGAAACGCCATGCGGGCTGTGAACTTTTATGGCGCCGAGAGAATGGTGCGTATTAATCAGGGTAAGATGGGACTCGAAGATCTCCGGTATATTGTTCCTCATAATCTACATCTTATCCTGGTTCCTAAATGTGAAGACCCTGCATATATCAGAGATCTTGAAAAAGAGATTGAACGAATCAAAGAGCTTAATGGTGTAAAACGGATTATTTACCTGATGCCGATACTTGAAAGTGCATTGGGGATAGAAAGAGCATTTAGTATTGCAACTGCAAGTAAGAATGTAGTTGCATTGGCCATTGGTCTTGAAGATTACACTGCCGATCTTGGAGTGCAGAGAACCAATAGTGGCGAGGAGTCTCTTTATGCCAGAATGAGATTGGTAAATGCTGCTAAAGCGGCAGGAATACAGCCAATTGACTCTGTGTTTTCAGATGTCTCCGATATGGACGCCCTGAGAGAGAATGTGCTGAGATCAAAGATGATGGGTTTTGAAGGAATGGGCTGTATACACCCAAGACAGATCAATGTTATCCACCAGGCATTTTCTCCAACAGAGACAGAAATTGAAAAAGCAACGAAGATTGTTATTGCTTTTAAGGAGGCAGAGGCTAAAGGCCTGGGAGTTGTCTCACTCGGGTCGAAGATGATAGATCCTCCGGTTGTTGCAAGGGCACTAAAGGTAATTGAACTTGCTGTTAAATTAAAGATACTAACCCCCGATTGGGAGAAAAGCTTACAATAATGAGCAGTAAACTGATTAAAAATGCAGCTGATAGAATGGTGCTTACCGGGCTTAACGGTAAAAGTGTTGTTCCATATAAAGGGGTTGGAAAATTTAAGCCTGAAGCACAAAAGTATGCTCCTTCTATCTCCTCGTGTGCCGATTATCCCACTGATGGTAACAAACGGGTTGATTCACTCAAAAAGGCACTTGTAAAGTGTGGTATAGAGGATGGAATGACTATCTCATCTCATCACCATTTCAGGAATGGAGACCTGGTTGCCAATCAACTGTTCGATGCTGTTAAGGAGTTGGGAGTAAAAGGAATAAGATGGTTCCCGTCTGCCTCATTTCCCTGTCATGAACACCTTATTCGATATCTTGATGATGGCACTATCCACCATATAGAAGGAAGCATGAATGGTCCGCTTGGTAAATATGTCTCCGAAGGTAATATGAAAGGGACAGGTGTTCTGAGATCTCATGGAGGCAGATATCAGGCAGTACAGGACGGAGAGGTTGAGATCGATATAGCAGTTATTGGTGCACCCATGGCAGACCCGTTTGGGAATGCTAACGGGTTGGAGGGTGGTTCGGCATGTGGCCTTCTCGGATTTGCACTGGTCGATTCTGAATACGCCAAAAGAGTAATTGTTGTCACAGATAATATGGTTGAATTTCCTTGTGTACCCTGGCAGATACAGGGTAATAATGTTGATTTTACCGTAGAGGTTGAGAAAATAGGTATTCCTGAATTAATTGTATCGGGTACTACCAAGATCACTAAAAGTCCCGACAGGCTTCTTCTTGCTGAGTTAACGGCTAAATTTTGTGATGTAACCGGTATAATCAGGGATGGTTTTTCATTCCAGAGCGGCGCCGGAGGAACTTCACTTGCTGTTGGTGAGTTTTTTAAGGATATAATGAAAAAGAAGGGAATAAAAGCCAGGTTTGCACGCGGGGGCAGCAATAAATATCTTGTTTCAATGCTTGAGGAGGAGCTGGTAGATTATATTCTGGATGGTCAGACTTTCGATCTCGATGGTGTCAGGTCAATGGCTGAAAATCCCAACCATGTGTGGACAAGCCCATTTACAAGCTACAACTACCATGGCAAAGGCAATTTTGCAGGAATGGTTGATGTTGCCATCCTTGGTGCGACGGAGGTAGATGTTAACTTTAATGCTAATGTTGTGACTCATTCCGATGGCTACCTTCTTCACGGTATTGGCGGATGGCAAAACTGTCTTTTTTCGAAGACTGTTATTTTACCTCTGCCGCTCTTCAGAGACAGGATACCGGTAATCATTGATGAGGTTACTACACTATGCGGTCCGGGTGAACTGATTGATGTGATAGTTACAGAAAGGGGTATAGCCATTAACCCGCTCAGGACCGATCTGATTGAGAAGGCTAAAGGTTCGGGTCTTCCTCTGAAATCTATTACTGAGTTAAAAGAGGAGGCTGAAAAAATTTGCGGCAAACCAGAAAAAGCATCCCTATGTGATGAGATAGTTGCTGTAGTAAAGTGGGTTGACGGAACAGTCCTGGATATAGTCAGGAAGGTAAGTCCATAGTGTCCGCTCTGTAATGCAGGGAAGGATAAAATTAATTATGCTTCAGGAATATTTTGCAGAACATCAACGAGAAGATCCCAGAATTTCTGTGTAGTACTAATGTCTATTCTTTCCTGTGGGGTGTGCGCTCCTTTAATGGTAGGTCCGAATGAAATCATGTCAAGATAGGGATACTTTTCAAGGAACAGTCCGCACTCAAGTCCTGCATGAATTGCTCTTACTACCGGTTTTATTTTGAAAAGCCTGTAATATGAATCTGCCGTAATTCTTAGAATCTCAGAGTTTGTATCAGGTTCCCATCCAGGGTAACCATCAGAATGGATAACTTTGGCTCCGGCTTTCTCAAAGATTGTCCGGATTCTTGCTGAAATCTCCTTTTTAGCGCTCTCTACTGAACTTCTCTGGCTTGTAACAATTTTAATAATGTTTTCTGAAACTTTTACCGATGCCAGATTAGTTGAGGTCTCTACCAGATTCTCCATATCTTCAGACCATGCTATTACCCCGTGAGGACACTCTTTTATCGCAAAATTGAGATTTTCCTGTGACTGTTTGTCTATCACAAAGCCGGGAATGTCAGTATCCTTGAAACTTATGGTAAACCCTGGCTCAATATTTTTTAGCTCTTTCTGTCTGTTACTCTTATAATCAGTAATATATTGTTCAATTTCTTTTTTGAATGATTTATTAAAAACTATTGTGGCAAATGCTTCCCTTGGAATAGCATTACGCAGGTTTCCACCATCGATATGATGAATATTGATCCCAAACCTGCTGTCCAGTTCAGTCAGGAGTTGATTTATTAGTTTAACAGAGTTTCCATAACCCTTCTCTATTTCATCCCCTGAGTGACCTCCGTGCAGACCGGTAAGAGACAGGTCTATTGCCACATGGTCAGCAGATGTTTTTTCTTCCGTAAATTTGATTGTGGCTACACTGTCCATGCCTCCTGCACATCCTATAAACAGTTCTCCCTCATCTTCTGAGTCGAGGTTCAGGAGTATCTTGCTTTTAATAAGAGATGGTTCCAGGTTCAGAGCCCCGGTCATTCCACTCTCCTCATCTACAGTAAAAAGACATTCAACAATACCTGTTTTGAGTTCAGGGTCAGTTAAAACAGCCAGCTGTGCTGCTATCCCTATACCATCATCTGCTCCCAATGTTGTTTTATCGGCTTTAACCCAGCCATTATCTATAATTGGTGTTATCGGATCACTGTTCCAGTCATGTAAAGTATCTGCATCTTTCTCCCCAACCATATCCATATGGCTCTGGAGTAATACCGGTTTCCTGTTTTCAAAACCAGGATCAGCCTGTTTTGTAATCAGAACATTTCCTACAGTGTCAGTACGTGC
>JAUVKT010000015.1 GCA_030596125.1 Bacteroidales bacterium
TAGTTAAAGCCGTTAGTCGTTCATCGTACGCCTTGCGCCGTTCTATTTTATATAGGGCCGAACGTTAAGAATTGATCCGGTGGATCAATTTAGTGAGGAGCCAGATTGTAGCGGTGGAGACTAACGACAAACGACGAAAGACAAACGGAAAGGGACTTTATTAATGACAGTCTAGTCTTCCAATATTCCGGTATTTCCGGGTTAACATCAGAAATCAACAATCGCCTGTCCGGCTATTGACGGATTAATCGATATTGGATATTCAAGGACTTTATAAACCTTATCAACTTTATCAACGATTTTCTGATTAAATGGTACGATCAAAAATCAAATATTGGAATCTCATTGAGTGAAAACTTGGAACTTGAAACCTGCAACCTGGAACACTATTTTACATAATATAGCATTATAGCGCAAAAGGATTTAGAAGCAGGCAGAAGGCTTAGGGCGTAAGGCATAAGGAGGAAGAAGAAGTTTCTATACAAGAGCCGCAAATTGCTTTAACATAAAATCGCTACCGTTATCGGACTGGCGTCGCGATAACTGATTTTATGTTAAATACTGCGTATACACAATTTGCTAGCCTTTTGCCTATAATTAATATTATGTCAAATAGAACTATTAAAAGAAACGGGATCGTAATAAATCCCCCGCTCCTTTTAAAATATATGAACTATTTTCTACTAATTCTCTAATTCAGCAATCTTAGCGGCAATAGCATCGTACTTATCAGTCATCTTAAGTCTGTAATAAAGCTCCTTAAGACTGAGCATCGTGTCACGATCATCAGGTCTTAAGCTGATGGCATTTTCCATATAAGGAACTGCTTCTCCAAAAACCTCATAAGCCTTATCTGTTGCCTCCTTATATTTTATATTGTCCATAATATCGTTGGCATCATTAAACATTCCGGACGCTTTGTTGTAGTAACAAACACCAAGATTGTACTGTGTGTCGAAAAACTCAGGGTTTATTTCAACAGACCTTTGTAAGGCAGCTATTGCATCATCATATTTATCCTGTTTCATATATAACACACCTTCAGCCCAGTAAAGTGAGTAATTGTTCTGATCAGTTGCCTTTGCCTTACTGATATAATCAAATGCTGCATCGTCCATCTCGTTTTCAAGATAGAATTGAATAAGATTCAAAAGAATATTCTGGTCTGCAGGGAATGTCTCGAAAGCATCAGTAAGTGACTTTTCAGCATTTTCAAGATCTTTCATCTCCATATACGTCAAGTATTTTAAAAGAAAAGGCTGAGTTCCTCCATATTTAAATTCAATACTCTGATTAAAATAATCAATGGCTTTAGTCCATAATTTTGCATTATAAGCGGATAAAGCAGCATTAAATACAACGGCTGTGTCAACAGAGCCTACGTATATATCGCTATTCTGAATCTCAATCAGCTTTTCAAAAGCTCCCAGTGCGATATCGAATTTTTCTGCTTCAAACTCAGCGATTGCCCAGGTTAGAAAGTTGTTGGATAATTGCGGTAACTGCATGATTATCATCTTCTCCATGGTGCTTTTTTCATCCATTTCGATCGACTTCATATAAGCATTGTAAGCTACTATCAGAGGCTCAGGATAGAGAGCTTGCTTGGCAGGGTCATCTGTTTCAAAAAGAGCCTGTGCGAGCCTGCCCTTAGCATAATAAGTCTTTGGCCACTCTTTTGTTTTTTCATGGACAATAGCAGCATCGATTGCCTCCTTTGCCTTATCAAAACTTCCGGCATCAATGAAGTTAAGTGCACTGGATACTTTTCCCTTCTGGGCAAAAACACCCATGGCCATTATTGAAATTAAGAATGAAATTAAAAATCTCTTCATGTTTCCAAGTTTATTAGTTTGTGTCAAATTTAATATATTACTAACTATTCTTCAAATAGTTTGCCAAATTACTGTTCCTATTCTTCAACACCCTCCGATATTTCACTTTCTTCATTCTCATCTTCTTCACTTACATCTACTTGTGCCACTGCTGCGATATAATCATTATCCCGGAGATTTATTAGCCTAACACCTTGAGTAGCTCTTCCCATTACCCTTAATGAAGAGACCGGAATCCTTAATAATGTCCCTATCCCGGTGATTATCATGAGATCGTTATTGTCTGTAACCGCCTTAAGGGCAATAAGTTTACCCGTTTTTTCAGTGATATTGATGGTCTTCACCCCCTTCCCTCCCCTGTTGGTGATACGATAATCATCTGCTCGTGAGCGCTTTCCGTACCCTTTTTCGGATACAACAAGTACATTTTCTAACCCCTCTTCAATATCAATGGTAACCATACCAACCACCTTGTCGCTATCATGACCAAGTCTGATACCCCTTACACCTGAGGCAGTCCTGCCCATTGGTCTTACTGCTGATTCGGGGAACCTGATAGCTCTGCCCGATTCAACTGCCAGCATAATATAATGGTTGCCGTTGGTCATCCTTGCTTCCAGTAATGTATCTCCATCCCTTACAGTAATTGCATTTACACCGTTTTGTCTCGGACGTGAATATGCTTCCAGTGAGGTTTTCTTAATAATTCCCTTTGTGGTACTTAAAACAATGAAGTTGTTGTTAATGTATTCCTGATCAGTTAGGTTTTTTACATTTATGAATGCCATAACCGAATCATCAGGTTCCAGGTTAATGAGGTTCTGCATTGCCCTGCCCTTGGATGTTCTGGCACCTTCTGGAATCTGATATACCTTAAGCCAAAAACATTTTCCTTTTTTAGTGAAGAACAACATTGTGTTATGCATGGTGGCAATATAGAGGTGTGCAAGGAAATCTTCATCCCTTGTGGTACTTCCTTTTGCTCCGATCCCTCCCCTGTTCTGTCGCCTGAATTCAGTAAGAGGTGTCCTCTTTATATATCCCATGTGGGAAATGGTTATCACCATCTCCTCATCAGCATAAAAATCTTCAGGGTTAAATTCCTCTGCATTAGGTATAATCTCAGTTCTGCGATCATCTCCATACTTCTGTTTAATCTCAATCAATTCATCCCTGATGATCTCCATCTGAAGCTCTTCACTGTCGAGAATACTCTTAAGATATTCTATCTGCTTCATAATCTCTTCGAACTCAGCACGCAGCTTATCTTGCTCAAGGCCAGTAAGTTGGCGCAGTCTCATTTCAACTATTGCACGTGACTGGATATCTGATAGTTCGAAACGTTCTATAAGTCTTTCACGTGCTTCGTCCGGGGTCTTTGATGATCTGATTATAGCTATTACTTCATCAATATTATCACTTGCAATGATTAGCCCTTCGAGAATATGCGCCCTTTTTTCTGCCTGTTGCAGTTCATACCGTGTCCGGCGTAGAACAACTTCATGTCTGTGGTCTACAAAATACCTGATAAGATCTTTTAATATAAGAGTTCTGGGTCTTCCTTTTACAAGGGCTATGTTGTTGACGCTGAATGATGTCTGTAGCTGTGAATATTTAAACAGGGTGTTCAGAACGACATTGGCTGTTGCATCTTTTTTAAGGATGATGACAATCCTCATTCCGGTACGGTCTGATTCGTCATTTATATAGGAGATTCCCTCAATTTTCTTTTCATTGATCTGCTCAGCTATTTTGCGGATCATTTCTGCCTTATTGACCATATAGGGAATCTCGGTAATTATAATACTTTCCCGCCCCGAGTGGGTTACTTCGATCTCGGTCTTTGACCTTACCACTACCCTTCCGCGCCCGGTTTCAAAGGCATCTCTGATACCCTGCTCGCCATAAATAATACCTCCTGTAGGAAAGTCAGGTCCCTTGATATGCACCATAAGTTCTTCAGTGGTGATATCCTTGTTCCCGATATAATCTATTATAGCATCAATAACCTCTCTGAGATTGTGAGGAGGCATATTTGTTGCCATACCAACCGCTATACCGGAGGCACCATTAAGCAGAAGTGTAGGTATTCTTGCAGGAAGCACCGTAGGCTCTTCCAGTGAATCATCGAAATTAAGCTGAAAATCTACTGTATCCTTTTCGAGATCGGCAAGCGTCTCCTCTGCAATTTTCCTTAGCCTGGCCTCGGTATACCTCATTGCAGCCGGACTGTCGCCATCAACTGACCCGAAATTCCCCTGTCCGTCAACCAGAGGATAACGCAATGACCACGTTTGAGCCATTCTTACCATAGCTTCATAAACAGATGAATCACCATGTGGATGGTACTTACCAAGTACTTCACCAACTATTCTTGCTGATTTCTTATGTGACCGGTTTGATAAAATACCTAATTCTGACATTCCGTACAAAACTCTCCTGTGAACAGGTTTCAACCCGTCCCGCACGTCCGGCAATGCCCTGGAAACAATCACAGACATCGAATAATCGATGTATGCCGACTTCATCTCTTCCTCAATATTGATCTTTAAAATCCTCTCCTGGTCTGACATTTAAGATAAATTTTTCCGTTAAAAAACTGAGGGGGTGACCCCCTGGAATAATAGGTTACGAAAATAATCAATATTTGCCGTTTTTTTGCATGTTTGGAGGCCTATTTTTCAACATTAACCTGTTCAAAAAGAGGCACGCATTTTGCAATATTGTTATTACAATAAAAATAGGGAGGATTAATCATTTTTATGTATTTTTGTCTATGCCAGAATGACAATTTGTCTTGATGATCCTCAACTAACAAAGAAGATAGATTATTATACAATATGATGGATTCGAAATTTTCACAGAAAGTAAAAGATATACTTACCTATAGTAAAGAGGAGGCTATAAGGTTAGGTAACAGCCATATCAGTCCCGATCACCTCTTTCTTGGTATTTTAAGGGATGGAGAAGGGTTCGCAGTCGATATCCTGATGAATCAGGGAGTCGACCTTGTTATGATGAAAGGGTCTGTTGAGCGTAATATAAGAGTCGATAATCAGGTAAATATTACTGATAGTGAGATTCTTCCGCTTCTTAAGAGTACCGAAAGGATTCTTAAGCTTATCCATCTTGAGGCAAGGGCTCTCAAGAGTGATGTTATTGATACAGAGCATCTTCTGCTTGCTATTTTAAAAGAAGAGAACTCTTTTATTACACGCTACCTGTTGGAGTTAAATATAGATTATCAATCAGTCAGGCAACTTGCCGAAACCGACTCCCCTGCCCCGCGTGCTGATTTCCCGCATGAGGAAGATGAGGATGATACGGGATACCAGAAAGGTGGTCAGGGTAAAGGTGGTTCTAAACCAGGTCAGCACCAGGGAGGTAAAACATCATCTGACACACCTGTTCTTGACAATTTTGGCATAGACCTTACCACTGCAGCTGAAGAAAACAAGCTTGATCCGATAGTCGGAAGGGAAAAGGAGATAGAAAGACTTGCACAGATACTTTCGCGTCGTAAAAAGAACAACCCTATTCTGATAGGTGACCCAGGTGTAGGCAAATCTGCCATTGCAGAAGGTCTTGCTCTCAGGATTACACAGAAAAAGGTTTCAAGGGTTCTTTTTCATAAAAGAGTTGTAACTCTCGACATGGCCTCGATTGTTGCCGGAACCAAATACAGGGGGCAGTTTGAGGAGAGAATGAAAGCAATTTTGAATGAGCTTGCAAAAAATGATAATATTATTCTTTTCATCGATGAGATACACACAATTGTAGGTGCTGGAGGAGCTGCAGGATCTCTTGATGCAGCCAATATGCTAAAACCTGCCCTGGCAAGAGGTGATATCCAGTGTATAGGAGCTACAACACTGGATGAGTACAGGCAGCATATTGAGAAGGATGGCGCACTTGAGAGAAGGTTTCAGAAAGTTATGATTGAACCTACTTCAATCGATGAAACGATCCATATTCTGCATAATATAAAGGAGAGATATGAAGATCACCATAATGTAAATTATACTGATGATGCCATTGATGCCTGTGTTAAGCTTACCAGCAGGTATATAAGCGACAGACACCTGCCCGATAAGGCAATAGATGCACTCGATGAGTCGGGGTCGCGTGTACATATATCCAATATTATTGTACCGGAGCGTATCTTAAGCCTCGAAGATCAGCTTGATGATACCCGGAAGGATAAGATGAGTGCTGTTAAGAACCAGAATTTTGAAAAAGCTGCCAGTTTCAGGGACAAGGAGAAAGAACTACTTGATCTGATAGAGTCTGAGAAGAAGAAGTGGGAGTCTGACCTGTCTGATAACAGGGAGATCGTAAATGAAGAAAAGGTAGCAGAGGTAGTTGCCATGATGACAGGTGTGCCCGTACAAAGAATTGCCCAGAGTGAAGGTAACCGGCTTATTAAAATGGGCGATGAGATACAGAAGAGTCTGATTGGTCAGGAAGATGCTGTAAAGAAGATCGTAAAAGCGATACAGAGAAACAGGGCCGGACTGAAAGATCCAAATAAACCGATTGGTACTTTTATTTTCCTGGGTCCTACCGGTGTTGGTAAAACCCAACTGGCTAAAGTGCTTGCTCAATACCTTTTCGAAAGTGCTGAAAATCTTATCAGGGTTGATATGAGTGAGTATATGGAGAAATTCTCTATATCCAGACTTGTAGGAGCGCCTCCCGGATATGTTGGTTATGAGGAGGGTGGACAGTTAACCGAAAAAGTAAGACGCAGACCCTATTCCGTTGTATTGCTGGATGAGATCGAAAAGGCCCATCCGGATGTTTTCCATCTTTTACTTCAGGTACTGGATGAAGGACAGCTGACTGACAGCCTTGGCAGAAGAGTTGATTTCAGGAATACAATCGTTATTATGACATCAAATATAGGTACAAGGCAGTTGAAAGATTTTGGTCAGGGCGTTGGATTTGATACTTCAGCCAAAAAAACGGGAGGAGATGAGTTTGCACATAGTGTTATTCAAAAAGCATTGCATAAAACCTTTGCTCCTGAATTTCTGAACAGGATAGATGATGTGATTATATTTGGTTCTCTTAAAAGGGAGGATATACATAAAATCATTGATATTGAACTTAAAGGACTGTTCGACAGAGTGTTCGCAATGGGTTATGCTATTAAACTGTCTGCAAAAGCCAAAGACTACATTGCCGATAAGGGATTTGATATCAAATATGGAGCCAGGCCTCTTAAGAGAGCTATTCAGAAGTATCTTGAGGATCCGATGGCTGAAGTTATTATTCAATCAAACCTTTCAGCCGGTGATACCATAATGGTGGACCTTGATAATAAAAAGGAGGAGATAAAGATCAAGGTTAAGAAGAAACCTGTTACAAAATAAAAAGGACACAGGTTACCTTGTGACACAGTGTTCAATATTCGATATTCGATATTCAATTACACCTCCCCCATCAGGTCAAACTCTGAACTTCCGGTAA
Organism: Bacteroidales bacterium; assembly: GCA_030596125.1. Lineage (GTDB taxonomy): Bacteria > Bacteroidota > Bacteroidia > Bacteroidales > VadinHA17 > JAUVKT01. The sequence continues at coordinate 7,308 of JAUVKT010000015.1, forward strand.
TCGTTACAGTTGTGAAATCACCGGGTTTCAGATCGATGCCTGCTTTGGGAATAAGTACTTCCTGGTCTACATCCGGACTGTCAAATTCACTGCGGCCTATGTAATAATTCCCCTCCTCTCTGTCGATTATTATCTTCAGGTGTTTGCCAACCAGTTTTTTATTATTGAGAGCGGAGATCTCCTGCTGCAGCTTCATAAGCCTGGCCGTACGTGATTTTTTTTTCTTTTCCGATACGTTATCTTTATAATTAATAAAGCCAAAGGTATCTTCCTCGTGTGAGTAGGGAAAAACCCCAAGCCTGTCAAACCTGAATTCCCTGATAAAATTCACCAGTTCATTATAATCATCTTTAGTTTCGCCAGGGTGGCCTGCAATAAGGGTTGTTCGAATAGTTGCATCGGGTAGTTCACTGCGGATCAATGCCAGCAGGTTTCTTGTCTCTTTCCCTGTATGGCTTCTGCGCATCATTTTTAATATTTTATCTGAAATGTGTTGAATGGGAAGGTCTATATACCTGCATATCTTAGGATTGTTCTTCATCAGATTAATAATTTCCATCGGAAAGTTTGCAGGATACAGATAATGAAGCCTGATCCAATCAATGCCTTCGATTGCAGATAATTCTTCGACCAGGGGAGCAAGCATCTGTTTTTTGTACAGGTCAAGTCCGTAATAACTCAGGTCCTGTGCAATAAGTATAAGCTCTTTAACACCTATAGCAGCAAGTCTTCTCCCCTCCTCCACCAACTCTTCAACCGGACTGCTGATATACCTGCCTCTTATAAGCGGGATAGCACAGAAGGCACAGTCTCTGTCGCATCCTTCACTAATTTTAAGGTAAGCATAGTGACCTGGACCAGTAAGAACCCTGTCAGCAGAAAGATTATCGTAATATCTACTGCCCAGGCCATTCACTACCTCCTTCAGGTCATTAACCCCAAAGTAATTATCAACTTCTGGAATTTCTATTCTAAGATCATCCCTGTATCGTTCGCTTAAACAACCCATAACATGCAGGTTATTGATCTTCCCCCTTCTTTTAGCCTCAACAAATTGCAAAATTGTATTAATTGATTCCTCTTTGGCATCATTAATAAAGCCGCATGTATTTATTATAACCGTATCGTGGTCAGTATCATACCGGTCATAAACAATATTGTATCCGGCCTCTTTAAACTGGCGGATCAGTTTTTCAGAATCGACAGTGTTTTTTGAGCAGCCAAGGGTTATGATGTTGATTTGTTTCACGAAAACAATAACAATTAAAAATTACAAATTAAAAAACCTGATTGATCCTGAAGTGTCATGGATAAAGGCTTGTCAGGGTTACAAGTTGGGTTTATGAAAAAAGTGAATCGACAAACTCAAACCGGTTAAAGATCTGAAGATGTTCCAGTTTTTCACCGATACCGATATATTTTACCGGCACTTTAAACTGGTCAGATATACCGATAACTACTCCACCCTTTGCTGTTCCGTCAAGTTTTGTAACAGCCATTGCAGTTACATCGGTAGTTTTTGTAAATTGTTTTGCCTGTTCAAAGGCATTCTGGCCTGTAGATCCGTCAAGAATAAGCAGAACTTCATGAGGGGCTTCAGGTATCACTTTCGTCATTACCCTTTTGATCTTTGACAACTCATTCATTAGGTTTATCTTATTGTGAAGCCTTCCTGCAGTATCAATAATAACTATATCATAACCTCCTGCCACAGCCGATTTTAAGGTATCATATGCCACTGATGCAGGGTCTGATCCCATATTCTGCCTTACAATCTCAACTTCTGCACGCTGAGCCCAAATCTCTAGCTGATCTATTGCAGCGGCCCTGAAGGTGTCAGCTGCTCCGAGAAGAACTTTTTTACCGGCCTTCTTATATAGATAAGCAAGCTTGGCAATAGTAGTAGTTTTACCAACGCCATTTACCCCAACAACCATTATAACATACGGTTTATCAGCTAATTGAGTGTCAAACCCGGCAACTTCTGCCGACCTGTTCTCTTCAAGTAGCTTAGCGATCTCTTCTTTAAGAATTGCATTTAACTCGTTACTGTTTAAATACTTATCAGCCGAAACCCTTTTTTCGATCCTTTCGATAATACGGATTGTGGTTTCTACACCGACATCGGAAGTAATAAGTACCTCCTCCAGGTTGTCGAGTACTTCATCATCGACCTTTGTTTTACCAACTATTGCCCTGGAGAGTTTCTTAAATACACTCTCCTTGGTCATTTCCAGACCTTTATTTAGATCCTCTTTTTTTTCCTTGCTAAAAAGCCCAAGTAATGCCATCATTGAAATTTATTGAGATCTAACCTGAATAATTACCTCCGGTGAGCTCCACTTCGTTCCGGTTCACAAATTGATCTATTGCGAAAAACTTATGAATTAATCAGGCTCTAAAGATAAAAAAAGCTCTCTTCAATATGAAGAAAGCCTGGATTATCGTAGCGTCAGCATTTCTATTTTTTGAAGAAATCTTTAGTATGATCGTTATGAACAATCTCTTCTTTGAAGATATATGCCCCTGATTTTTCCGACTTAACCATTTTAATACATTTTGTAAATGATTTACCGGTACCTGCTTTAAGTGTTGCAACAACTTTCTTTGCCATGACTGATTATTTACTTGATTTCTCTGTGTAAAGTATATTTTTTTAATATCGGGTTGAATTTCATTATTTCAAGACGGTCAGGAGTATTTTTCCTGTTCTTGGTTGTAATATACCTGGAAGTTCCCGGTTGACCACTATTTTTGTGCTCAGTACACTCCAGAATAACCTGAATCCTGTTCCCTTTTCCTTTTTTAGCCATTTTATTCCCGGTTTAGTAGTTAACAATATATCCCTTTTGCTTTGCATCTTTCAGGGCAGAATGCAAACCCTTCTTATTTACTGTACGAATCCCAGCAGCAGAAATAAGTAATGTTATCCAACGATCCTCCTCCTGATAGTAAAACTTTTTATTAAAAAGATTGGGATAGAATTTTCTTTTAGTCCTTCTTTTTGAGTGAGATACGTTATTTCCCACCATCACCTTCTTGCCGGTAATCTGACATGTCTTTGTCATTTCTTACTGTTTTAAAACTCAGTTATTTAAATTGCGAAAATCGAAGCGCAAAATACGTGATTTTTATTTAATTATGCAAATTAATCATCTTCTTTTTATTCAAATCAAAATAATTATCTATTGGTTGTTAATTATTTGCTCTCTAAGCATATTAAGAGCTGCCAGGGATGATCGTCTGATATTATTATTACGTGTTGGTCCGAATTGGTATTTAACGGCCATAATCCCCTTAGCGGAGCTAATTGCAATCCATACAGTTCCTACTGGTTTCTCATCGGAACCTCCATCCGGACCAGCAATTCCGGTAGTTGCGATACCATAATCGGTCCTGAATTTCTTACGAATACCATCTGCCATCTGCTTTGCAACAATTTCACTTACAGCTCCGTCAGTATCAATTGCTTTTCGGTCAACTTTAAGTTCATCAATTTTAATGCGGTTGTCATATGCAATAACCGATCCGGTAAAATAAGCTGAACTTCCTGGCACTGACGTGATCATCCTGGCAACATTGCCTCCTGTGCAGCTTTCAGCAGTGCTAACACTTTTCCTGCTCTTCTTAAGCTGATCGCCTATAACACTCTCGAGAGTGTCTCCATCATGCCCGAATATATATTGAGGTATGATCAGATTAAGTTTATCTATCTGCCTGTCTATCTCTGCATAGAGAGTCTTCTCATCATTTCCCATCGCAGTAATCCGCAGCTTTATCACACCTGCGGTCGGCAGATAAGCAATACTCAAATTAGGAGGCAGTTCGGCTTCGAATTCTGAAAGTATCTCGGCAAGCCTGGCTTCGAAAGTGCCGTATGTCATTATTAACCTGTAAACTATAGCTTCTCTATTGAAGTAGTTCTTTATATATGGAATCACATGATTCTCCATAATATGTTTCATTTCGTAGGGCACTCCCGGCATTGAGACAAGAATGTGTCCACTCCTTTCAAAGAGCATTCCGGGTGCTGTGCCCCTGCTATTTTGTAAAACAAGACATTTATCGGGTACCAGTGCCTGCCGGCGGTTATTTTCATTCATTTCCAGTCCTCTTACCCTTAACATCTTTTCTATATTGGAATATATCTCCTTATCCATAACAAGTTCAGCATCAAAATATTCTGCGATTGTTTCTTTGGTTATGTCATCACTGGTTGGACCAAGTCCGCCCGTTACAAGAACCAGTTCAGATCTGCTAAATGATTCATCAATAGCTTTAAGTATATGCTCCTTATTATCAGATATTGAGGTGATTTGATAAACATTGAATCCAATGTTGGTCAGTTCTGTTCCCATCCATGCTGAGTTGGTATCGATTGTCATTCCAATCAGCAGTTCATCTCCTATTGTAATTATTTCAGCGTTCATGTATTGTATGTAGCGTTTATTTGTTTGCTGTCATCCCGACCCCCGAGTACTCGCGGGGGAGAGATCTGATAATTTTACAACAGATTTCTCTTCCGAAGACTCAGGTTTGGGATGACACTCTATTCAACTATTTAAACTTATTAAACCTTTTCAACCCTTCTAAAAATGCAAAGATATTTTTTGTAAGTTCAACAACCAAGATAAGCATGTAAAATATGGATCAAAAAAGTATAATAAGAGTAACCGCTGATTATGTTAAGGAATACTTCAGTGATAAGGAATCAGGACATAACTGGTGGCATGTTGAGAGGGTATGGAATATTGCGTTGTATATTCATTCTAAGGAGAAGCGAGGCAATCTCTTTGTAATTGTGCTTGCTGCCCTGCTTCATGATATTGGTGATGACAAGATTGATAAAGAGACAGATGGTTTAAAGACGGTAGAACTGTTTCTTGGCAAGGCTGGTGTTGACAGAGGTATTATTAATAAGGTGATAGTGATAATGTCCAGAATATCATTCAGAGATAGTTATAACGCAGATTATGAGCGGACTGATGAACTTGATATTGTTCAGGATGCTGACAGGCTGGATGCAATTGGGGCAATCGGGATAGCCCGTGCATTTAATTATGGGGGATCACGGAACAATGAGATATATGTACCCGATCAGTTACCGGGAACCTTTACAACCAGGGAAGAATATACCGGTAGCCGGACATCCACTATTAACCATTTTTATGAGAAGTTATTACTGCTTAAGGATATGATGAATACAGGTACAGGGAAAGAGATGGCTGATGAGAGACACAAATATATGGAGGATTTTTTGAAGCAGTTTTACAGGGAATGGGATGTTGCGGCTAACGACTAACGGCTAACGACAAAAGGCGAAAGGCAAGGGGCTGGTATATGCAAATTATTGTATAAATTCTTCATACTTAGGTGCTTTCCAAACATATTGTTTACAACATTTTTCTTTATAGTAGTCTGTGGTTGTTTCGAAGACATAGAAATGAAGGGTGTCGCCCTTTGCTGAAATAGGTTGTGGTAGAGAAGAACTTAAAGCATTATGATATTCAAAGTAGTAGTCATTTTGCCATTCGTAACGTAACCAACCACCATAATTCTTCCATGATTGAGGGAAATCTACTATTTCTTGCTCATCTTCACTGATTTCTGTCTTCAACCACTTAGGAACTTCTTTATCGGGGATTAAAAAATCTTTCTCACAGGAAAAAAACATGATTGAAAAGAAAAGCAATAATGCTAACTTTTTCATGATATTAGTTTTAGTGTTAATATTTTTACAGCAAAAATCAAGCCAATTAATTCTTCCAAAGTCATAATATTATTGCCTGAATGTTAAGGCGTAACGTCTCTTTTATTGTGCAAGGTTTGGTACAAAAAAAGGACTTACAATCATTATTTTGTAAGTCCTTGATTAATTGAGCGGGAAACGGGAATTGAACCCGCGACCCTCAGCTTGGGAAGCTGATGCTCTACCACTGAGCTACTCCCGCTTATATCCAAATTTATAAAAAAACAGACACTCAACAGAGTGGCCTTTCAAATTTGCCTTGAGCCACCTACGAGAATCGAACTCGTGACCTGTTGTTTACGAAACAACCGCTCTGGCCGTCTGAGCTAAGGTGGCTTAAAGCTACAAAAATATCAATTATTCCAGATTATTGCCCCTAAAAATATTTTACTTACAGGAATCTACAATTTCTTTCACCTGATCTTTTCCCCAATTCGGATGAATTGGTGAAGCCGATTTGAAATTATCCCAATTTTTCAGCAGTTCTTTAGCCTGGGTGTAATATTTTGAAACATCATTTCCAAAAAACTGTGCTGCGCCCATTTCATTTGAAATATTTAAATACTTCGCACGAGGATTATCCGGATTAAGGCCAAGAGCAGTTCCCACTGCCTGTCCGGAAAGAATACTATATTCCTGTCCCCTTGTCATTGGATCAACTACCAGGCGGGCAGTCAGCATAAATGCCTGCAATGTAAATGCTTCGGACTCATAAGGCACCATTTCCATCATTTTATTTACTGAAATTTCAGCCACATCGAGATACTCATCCTTTTTTACCACGCTGGATTGTTCCATGAAACTCATTATTATATAACAATGGGCATGATAATACAACGGAAGCCATTCGCCTTTTTCGACATTGGCTATTCGTTCAAACTTATTGGCAAGACCCTGATAGTCTTCAATGGTTTTGCATTCGGAGTAACCCGCCAGGGTCTCCCCCATAACCTTTTGAAACTCAGGTCCGACAGCCATTGAAGTTAATACTATTGATACTGTTGTTAATAATACTACTACTACTTTTTTCATGATATTTGTTTTTATGGTTTATATTGAAAAATTGTAAATATGTTAATGCGTTCCTCCTTCACAACCTGCCGGTTGTTTCGGCGGACACAGTAATTTGTTAAGTTGTTAATGCGTTAATATGCAAATGATTAAGTGTTTAATTCTTAACTTTTAACTTTTAACTTTAGTTCACTTTAGTCACTTTTCACTTTAGTCACTTCTTTTTTTAGTCACTTCTTCTCATTCTAATTTATTCAATTGGTTGGCTTCACCCATTTTTGTTAGTGTAATAAAGCAACCTATAAAATAGAATCTTTTAGCATCAGGAATTACAGGCACGCTTTCATAAAATCCTTCGTCATTGGCAAAGGATGCATAATTGTATCCATACTCTTGTTTAAATCCGGTTACATTGCTGATTGAAGCGTAGATGATTACATTTTGTCTGTACAGGAAGCTCCAGTTAACATTTAGTGTGCGATAAGGTGTCATCGATTCCGAATTAAAATCTGCTTTGTTCGGATTGTTATAACACCTGGGAGTAGAATACTTAAATGTAAAACCGGGTTGCGATCTCAACTCTCCTATCCAGTGCTTGTAAACCAAAGAGAAATTGTGCTTACTTACAAAACCCGGTATCGCTTCACACGGATAATCCCTGAAATTCCGTTTTGAATCAATATAGGAATAGGATATCCAGTAATCACCATTCCTGATTGTTTTCCTGTCACGCCAGAAGATATCTAATCCATATGCATAAGCACTTCCGGAATTATTATGATCTGTTGGTACCAGATGATCAGTAAGCTGGTATTTAACCAGATTATTATAATCTTTATAATAGACCTCAGCCCGAAAAGTCCGGTTTTCTTTAATTGTCTGGTAATTCAAAATAAAATGATTTGCCCTTTCAAAATCCAGCTTACCTGTATATATCAGGTATTCATTTGCCGGATCCTGAAAGAATATTCCATAGGCGAATGAAAATTGGCTTTTATCATCTATTTTATATGCGGCGGATATTCTGGGTGCAAAATTGTATTTCTTCAGGTAATCTGAATATTCATACCTCCCTCCCACTCTTGCTACAAACTTATTGGAAGCATATATGTCTGCTTCTGCAAATCCAACAATCATATTGCTGGTATAGTTTAGCTGATAGTGAACCGAATATGGTTCGTAATTATATTTTACAGAAGAATACTTGTAAAAATATTCTGTTCCGAATCGTATATTAATCTTTTCACTTATCTGATTGGCCAGGACAATTTTTGCATTAGCCCCATGCAGTTGTCCACGATAATCACCAAAGCCAAGTTCATTATTATCAAGATTTCCTGTGGTGGAGACACCTGTTTTTAATGACCATTTATCATTAAGTGTTCCCCTCCACGAGGTATTGAAATAAACATACTGATTATCAATATTGATATTGGTGATTTCCGGCAAATAATCAGGATTCTCCTGATCCATTGAGAATGAACTCTTATCATAGGTAATATAAGTTTTTAGCAAGCCTCTTTTTCCGGTTTTTTGTCTTACACTTATTGCTCCGTTATATGATTGAGGGTATTTATTCCAATTAATATTCTGAGGTATCAGCTGCATATATGGGGTAAGGTTCATATAGTCGAAACTGGCTGTTACAGCACCGCTTTCCCATAATTTTGTGCCTGCCACTCCGGTTCCGATACTCATAATGGAAATATCTAACTGGTCTTCTTGCTGCAAACCGTTTGTTCTTAATAACAATACCGATGACAAGGCTTGTCCGTATTCGGCCGAATAACCGCCTGTACTGAAAACAGTCCCACTAAACATAAACGGATTAAACCTGCCACGAACTGCTGTATTGGGCGCACTTGTAGTATAAGGTTCATGAACCAGGGTGCCATCAATATAGGTTTGTGCCTCACCGCTATGACCTCCTCTCACGAATAGCCGGCCTGATTCACCAATTGTTGATGTGCCGGGCAAAGTTTGCATAGCTCCTGAAATATCTCCCAAAGCGCCTGCAGTAGTAACAATATCAAGGGGCTTAAGAGCAACCGCCTTTTTTGTTTCACTGGCTTCAAAAGATCCTGCTATAATTGTAATAGCCTTAAGTTGATTAAATGATTCTTTGAGATGTGGTTCAATATTTATTTGCTTTCCGGTCAGCTCAACCTCTTTCCTGTAAGGCTCAAAACCAATATAATCAACCTTTAAAACCTGTTTACCTGTTTCATTAGTAGTAAAGCTAAATTTTCCGTTTGCATCAGAAGAGGTTCCGTAATAAGTACCTTCAATATAGATATTAGCTCCTGGCAAAGTATTGTTTTTTATATCAAATATAACTCCCTTGATATTAGTCGACTGAGCCATTAAAGCAGAACAAGATATCAATGCCACTAAAACAATCACTGTATTTTTTATATATATGCTCATCTGATTAAATGTTTAACTCTTAACTTTTAACTTTAGTCACTTTCAACTTTAGCTCACTTTCAACTTTAGTCACTTCTTATTTCTGAAATAAAAATAGGTCGGGTGGGATTTTCCTCAAATGGAAAATCGGTGAATGAATGAATAAAGCCGGTAAATTAATCGAGATTCTCTATTCTTTCCAGGAGTGGAGGATGAGAGTAGTAGAAGAATACATAAACAGGATGAGGGATCATGTTACTCAGGTTCTTAACAGAGAGCTTCTTAAGGGCTGAAGCAAGCAGTTCACCGCTATATGTGTTTTTTGCAAACTCATCGGCTTCAAACTCGTGCTTTCTGGAAAGATAATTCATTATCAGGCTGAGTATCAATGAAACCGGACTGTATATAAGAATAAATGCAAGAAGGCTAATATGAAATGAACTAATTTCTGTTCCCAAAGCTCTGCTTAATAGTTCATTGTCGGCTAACAAAGAGAAGATAAAGAGCATCAATCCGGTCTGGATAATACCGGCAAGCAGCATTGTACGTGTATGTCTCTTTTTATAATGACCTATTTCGTGTGCCAGTACAGCTGCTATCTCCTCGTTTGTAAGATCGTTTGAAAGGGTATCATAAAGAACTATTCTTTTTTTCTGTCCAAAACCAGAAAAATAGGCATTAGCTTTTGTACTTCGTTTCGAACCGTCAATAGTATATATATTTGTTAATTTAAACTGAGCTGTTTTTGCCATTTTCTCAATTTCATCTCTCAATTCGCCCTCCTCAAGGGGTTTCTGCTTGTTGAATATCGGAACAATCAGTTCTGAGTAGAACATATTCATAAAAAGTGAAAAAAGGGTCATTACTATCCATATATAAACCCAGAACATATTGCCTGTTTTATAATATATCCATGTGATAAGTGCCAGAAGCGGACCAGCCAGAATAATTACAAGTAGCCATCCTTTGATATGGTCGGATATAAATACCCTCGTGGTAGTTTTATTAAATCCGTACTTCTCTTCAATCCTGAATGTTCCGTACCATGAAAAAGGGATTCCTAATATATCAGTTGCGATGCCAATTAAGCCAAAAAAGAGCAGTGTAATTATTATTTCGTTGGATGAGATTGATCGTGCGATATTATCTATGAAGGTAAATCCGGCCAGTGTTAACATCAGCAATACCACTATTAAGTTAAATGTTGATGCTATATTACTAAAACTCTTATTCTCACGGTAATACTGCTGCGACCGGCTGTATTCTTCGTTATCGATAATCCCGTTTAGTTTTTCCGGGACCTCATCACTCCACATTTTGTTGTTAAGGTAATCGAGATAGAGGCCAGTAAAATGACTAACAATAACTATAATAAGTATTAGCCAGAAAAAAACATTTAGCATGGTAGTCAGGTATATAAAATAGTAAAACAGGGCGCCGAGGATAGAAGAAAAATGTGGAATAAAATGTCTCGCTGCATCCCTCGTGCTGTATGCGCCCTGTTTGAGTTTACAATATCGTAATATTTATTCAATCAGGCAATATTTTTTGAAATTTTAACATTTGATAAAAAAGGTCTGATAAAATTCTAAACCAGTTTAATACTATGTTAACATACCGCCGCATACCTGTATAACCTGCCCCGATACATATGATGAGAGATCGGATGCCAGAAAAACGGCTGTATTTGCAACATCATCAGGTGTCCCTCCCCTCTTAAGAGGTATTCTTTCGGTCCATTCTTTTTTAACATCATCAGACAATTTATTGGTCATTTCAGTGATAATAAACCCGGGGGCTATGGCATTACACCTGACATTACGTGATCCCACTTCTCTGGCAACACTTTTTGTAAAGCCAATCAGGCCGGCCTTGGAAGCAGAATAGTTGCTTTGTCCTGCATTACCTGAGACACCAACAACTGAGCTCATATTAATGATAGAACCGGATCTCTGTTTCAGCATAGTGAATATGACCGCTTTTGTAAGGTTAAATACACCTTTAAGGTTAACCTGCAAGACCAGATCCCACTGCTCTTCAGTCATTCTCATAAGGAGAGTGTCACGTGTTATACCGGCATTATTAACAAGTATATCTATCGATCCGAAATCAGCCACAACACTGGTCGCAGTAGTTTGGGAATCATTAAAATCAGCAACGTTTGATACATATCCTTTTGCCTTTACACCAAGTTTCTCGCAATCTGCAACAACCCCTTTAAACTCATCATCATCAATAATATTTGTAAGAGCCAGGTTTGCCCCTTCAGCAGCAAATCTTAAGGCAATTGCTTTTCCAATTCCTCTTGATGCCCCGGTAATAAGAACTGTTTTACCCTCTAATAAACCCATAATTGTAATTTTTTTGTGCTACAAAGAAAATAAGAAAAACGGCAAATGGCAAACGGCAAACGACAAACGGAAGACTACTCGGTACCTATTAACTATTTAAGTGCTTCTGCAACAGTCTTTCCAATATCAGCCGGCGATTCAACCACATGAATGCCACACTCTTTCATAATTGCCATTTTAGCTTCAGCTGTATCAGCTTTACCTCCTATAATTGCACCTGCATGTCCCATACGTCTTCCTTTTGGAGCAGTCTGACCAGCAATAAAACCGATAACAGGTTTTGTTCTGTTCTCCTTTATCCAGTAAGCAGCATCAGTCTCCATATTGCCACCTATTTCACCAATAATAATAATAGCCTCAGTTTCATCATCACTCATCATCAGCTTAACAGCGTCAAGCGTAGTTGTGCCTACAATCGGGTCGCCCCCTATACCGATACATGTAGATTGTCCCAATCCAAGCCTTGATACCTGGTCAACAGCCTCATAGGTAAGTGTTCCTGAACGGCTAATAATCCCTACCCCACCTTTTTTATGAATAAAGCCCGGCATTATACCCACCTTGGCTTCATCGGGTGTAATTATGCCGGGGCAGTTCGGACCAATCAACCTGCAATCTTTATCTTTCAGGTAATCTTTTACTTTTACCATATCAGAAACAGGGATTCCTTCAGTAATTGTTATTATTAGTTTGATACCTGCATCGGCTGCTTCCATAATAGCATCGGCAGCAAATGGCGGCGGTACGAAAATTACACTTACATCTGCTGAAGTCTTTTTTACTGCATCGCTGACTGAATTAAATACCGGGAGTCCGAGGTGTCTCTGTCCGCCTTTACCCGGTGTTACACCTCCAACGATGTCAGATCCGTATTCTATCATCTGCTGCGCGTGAAATGTCCCTTCACTTCCGGTGAACCCCTGTACAATTATCTTTGAGTCTTTGTTTAGAAGAACGCTCATATTGTATTGTGATTAAGTAATATATGAAAAATGGTTGCAAAATAGCAGTGCTTCTGAAATGATATTTTACAGGGTCAAAAATACATAAAAATAGTTCACTATTAATTATAGGTACAATATATTAATGACTTAGTAATGGAATAAAGGAAGCTGTCCCTATATAACCTATTTACATTTTTTCTATTTTAGCATCTTGTTTAATGAAGAGCTTATGAAACTGGCAGGAATTGACATTACGATAATATTTGGTTACCTGGCACTTACTGTTATCTTGGGATTCTGGATATCTAAACGTGCAAGTAAAAACCTGGATTCATATTTTTTAGGAGGAAGAAGCCTGCCGTGGTATATGCTCGGACTGTCCAATGCGTCCGGAATGTTCGATATAACCGGTACCATGTGGATGGTGGCAATTATGTTTATATATGGGGTTAAAAGTGTCTTTATCCCATGGTTATGGCCTGTATGGAACCAAGTAATACTAATGGTATTCCTTGCAGTATGGATGCGGAGGTCAAATGTACTGACAGGTGCAGAATGGCTTAAAACAAGGTTTGGAGAGGGACTTGGTGCGAGGATGTCGCATATAAGCGTTGTTGTCTTTGCTCTTGTTGCGGTAATCGGATTTATAGCATACTCTTTTGAGGGGATAGGAAAGTTCTCGGTAATGTTTCTTCCGTGGGATCTGTCAACATCTGTTGCAGGTATAAAAATCTCATCGGAGAGGGTGTATGCCCTAATAATTATGGGAATTACAACTCTCTATGTTGTTAAAGGCGGTATGTACAGTGTGGTTCTTACCGAAGTTTTGCAGTTTGTCGTAATGACTATTTCCTGTATTATTATCGGGATCATTGCGATCAGAATGGTTTCTCCGGATCAGCTTGATGCAGTTGTCCCCGATGGATGGAAAAACCTTGCATTCGGATGGAATATTAATATAGAATGGTCCAGTTTTCCGCAGAGTATTAACCAGGCGCTGAATGATAAGATCGGGGCTGACGGCTATGAATTGTTTTCAATATTTCTTATGATAGTGATTTTCCGGGGTATCCTGGTAAGTATTGCCGGTCCGATTCCAGGTTATGATATGCAGAGAGTACTGGCAACACGTACTCCCAAAGAATCTGCCCTTATGAGCTGGCTTGTTTCAGCAGTACTTTTTATTCCAAGATACCTTATGATAGCCGGTTTAGCTGTTATTGCACTTGTCTATTTTAACCCGGAATCGCTTATGAGCGAAGGGGCTCTTGATTTTGAAAAAGTTTTGCCTTTCGCCCTTAGCAATTTTATACCTGCCGGTGTTCTTGGAATAATACTTGCCGGATTGATTGCCGCATTCATGTCAACATTCGCAGCTAATGTAAATGCTGGTCCGGCCTATATTGTAAACGACATCTACAAGAAATTTATTAATCCTGATGCAGGAGAGAAGCGTCTGATCAGGCTGAGTTATATATCCTCAGTTGCTATGGTTATAATCGGGATAACCGTCGGTTTTTATGTTAGTTCTATCAATAACCTCCTGCAATGGATAACAGCGGCTCTTTTCGGTGGGTATGCGGCAGCTAATTTCCTTAAGTGGATATGGTGGCGCTTTAATGGTCATGGTTATTTCTGGGGTATGGTAGCTGGTCTGCTTGCCTCCCTTCTTATACCTAAACTATTTCCTGATCTCTCTATTATACTTGCCTTCCCTATCGTAATACTTCCTGTATCAACGGCAGGCTCACTGCTTGGTTGTCTGCTCACCAGGCCCGATGATATGACTGTTCTTAAAAGCTTTTACCAGAATGTAAGACCATGGGGATTCTGGGAGCCGGTAAACAGGGAGGTTTTAAAAGATAATCCTGATTTTAAGAAGAACAGGGCTTTCAAACGTGATCTGGTAAACTCATTGGTTGGGGTAATCTGGCAAATGATGCTGATTGTTGCTCCAATTTATCTTATAATCAGAAATTTCAGAGGATTGATTATATCAGTTGTATTGATTGCTTTGACATCTATATTTCTTAAATTTAACTGGTATAATAAACTTGAAGAAGACTAATGACTAACGACTAACGACTAACGGCAAACGGCAAACGGCAAACGGCATAGGGTGTAAGGCATAAGGCGTAGGGTTAAAAGCTTTTAATAGAATATGAAGAAGAAAGAATTTGATAGAGCGGTGAGAAGATTATTTCAGAATCATAATGATCTGATAACAAGGAATAATCGTATAAGAAGTGGAGGAAATGGTATTTATGACAGGTATGAATACCCGGCTATTACCAGAGAGCATACTCCGGTGTTCTGGAAGTATGATCTGGACTATAAAAAAAATCCTGATCTGTTAATGCGCCTTGGAATAAATACCACATTTAATGCCGGTGCTATAAAACTGAACGGTAAATATTATATGATCGTAAGAACCGAAGGATTTGATGTAAAATCATTCTTTGCCATGGCGGAAAGCAATAATGGTATTGACGGGTGGAGGTTCTGGGATCATCCTCTGATTATGCCTTCTGCTGGTGATCCTGAGATGAATGTATATGATATTAGGCTTACCCGCCATGAAGACGGATGGATTTATGGCCTTTTCTGTGCCGAAAGAAAGGATAGATCCAAGCCTGATGATTCATCTGCTGCTATCGCTTCATGCGGAATTGCACGGACAAAAGATCTTATTAGATGGGAACGGCTGGCCGATCTGAAGTCAAATGCAGCCCAACAGAGAAATTGCGTTCTCCATCCGGAATATGTGGGCGGAAAGTATATGATATATACCAGGCCGCAGATGGGATTTATTGATACAGGGGATAGTGGAATCAGTGTTGGGTTTACAGACTCCATGGAGAAAGCAGTCGTTGGGAAGGAGATCCTTGTTGATCCCAGAAAGTATCATACGGTAAAAGAGGTAAAAAACGGACAGGGTCCCCCTCCTATTAAGACCGGTCATGGATGGATACACCTTGCTCACGGTGTACGCCGTACTGCTGCCGGTTTAAGATATACGTTATACATTTTTATGACTGACCTGAATGAACCCTGGAAAGAAATAAAAAGACCAGCCGGGCATTTTATTGAACCGATTGATGATGAGCGTATTGGGGATGTCTCAAATGTGGTGTTCTCAAATGGGTGGATCGAGGATAAGGATGGGAAAGTATTTATATATTATGCCTCATCGGATACAAGGATGCATGTAGCTACAACAACCGTTGACAAACTGATAGATTATATAATTAATACCCCTGAGGATGCAGGACGTACTGAGCTTTGTGTAAAACAGAGGGATGAACTGATAACAAAAAATCTTGAAGTGATAAAGAGGGACTTTCCGGATTTACTCAAAAGATTGAAGACTGGAGACTGAAGACTGATGTTTTCTCATAAAATATAAATATGAATAATATTTTCGATCCTGATACTACAATTGTTGCTCCTGCAAGCGGAACAGGAGGTGCGATATCTGTTATCAGGGTGAGTGGGAAAGATGCAATAGGAATAGTGGATGTAATATTTAAGGCTCCTGCCTTCGCTAAAGCTACGGCAGGCGAGAAGGATAAGGCAGGCGAGAAGGCTGAGGCTAAGGCAGGAGAGAAGGTTAAGGATCTGAAGAGTTATAAAGGTTTTTCTTTAATTTATGGTGAGATAAGAGATAAAGAGGAAATAGTAGATGATGTATTAATATCTATTTTCAGGGCACCACACTCTTATACCGGTGAAGATTCGGTAGAGATAAGTTGTCATGCCTCACCATATATACAACAAAAGATCCTCGAACTTCTGGTTGATATGGGGGCCTCCTCTGCCCGGCCGGGTGAATTTACCCAGAGGGCATTTATTAATGGGAAACTGGATCTGTCACAGGCAGAAGCTGTTGCGGATGTAATAAATGCAGAAACAGAATCGGCTCATCGTCTGGCTATGAATCAGATGCGCGGTGGATACTCTGAAGAGATCAATAAGCTCAGGGATCGAATGCTTCATTTTGCCTCGATGATAGAACTGGAGCTCGATTTTGGTGATGAGGAGGTTGAGTTTGCTGACCGCTCTGAACTAAAGTCTATGGTTGAGGAGATAAAAGAGTACACTGATTCCCTTACCGATTCATTCAGGTACGGCAATGTAATAAAGAACGGAGTGCCGGTTGCAATTGTTGGCAGACCTAATGTTGGAAAATCCACACTGTTGAATGCCCTGCTAAAAGATGAGAAAGCAATAGTTTCGGAGATACCCGGAACAACCCGTGATGCTATAGAGGATACTATAATAATTGACGGTATCCTGTTCAGGTTTATTGATACTGCCGGCCTTCGCGAAACAGCCGACATTATTGAGAATCTTGGTATCAGAAAGACATACCAGAAAATTGAACAGGCAAATATTGTAATGTTGCTTACCGAAGCTTCAGACGGATTTGAATCTATTAATGGGTCTTTTACTGAAATCCGGAACCAGACAGAGGATTCAGGTAAGTCATTGATCCTTGTTGTTAACAAAACAGACCTGGTCACAAATGCAGACCTGGATAAACTTAGATCCGGATTAGGCAGTATTAAAGCCGAATATGTATATATATCAGCTCATAGTGGTGAAGGTGTACCGGATCTGATAACGGTGCTTACAGAGCTCGTAAACAGCTCTAAAAGCCAGTTACAACCGGTAATCGTAACCAATATAAGGCATTATGAGGCACTTAAGCAGTGTTCCAGTAGTCTTCAAAGGGTTCTTGAGGGGCTTGACGAAGGTATTCCCGAAGATCTTATTGCTATGGATCTGCGACAGGCCATTCATTACCTGGGTGAGATAACCGGTGAGATCTCAACCGATGATATACTGGCCAATATCTTCAGGAATTTCTGTATCGGTAAATAGGGACAGCTTCCTATTTAAATCAAATTTCTATTACGGTTACATCATCAATTTGCGGGTGTGTTCTCCCCTTCTCTCCTTTTTTCCCCCTCTCCTTTCATCTCTTTCCAGTCTTGCATCTCTGATTAAAATTGATTTTTACACCCACTGCTCAGCAACGATTTCGCCTTCAACTCCAACAATAATTTGTTTGATTGGAACTTTGCGCTTTGCTTCAGCAGCAGCAGCCTGAACCATTTGGATCAGCCCCCCGCAACAAGGCACTTGCATAATGATAACGCTAATAGTATTTACCATTGCATCATCAATCAGTTGTCTGAATTTTTCGATATAGGAATCAGTGTTTGAGTCTAGTTTTGGACAGGCTATACCCAGGCTTTTACCCTTAAGATAGTCGCTATGGAAGTTACCCATTGAAAATGCCACGCAATCAGCAGCGATAACAAGATCAGAGTTTCTGAAATATGATGCGCCAGGATTAACAAGGTGCATCTGAACAGGCCATTGTGTTAATTCTGATTTTTGACTTAATGTAGCAGAGCTACAGCCTGCCTCATTACCTTTTGAAAAACTTCTCTCCTCTGAACCCGGACATCCACATGCTAACTTATACTCTTTATTTTCCATTATATTTTCTCCATTTACTTTTTTAATTATTTCTGTTACATCAAAATCAATATCTTCTTTATGGCTTAATAAGTATGTCACACCCTCCTTAAGAAATTCATCTTCACCATGATCTTTTAAATGAGTAAGATGGGCAACAATAACATTCTTACCCTTGCTTACCATATCCTCCATTACTTTGACCTCATCATATGCTTCAGCTTCGCGCTGCTCTATAGAAATTGCATCCTGTGGGCAATGACCGATACATGCACCCAGTCCATCGCACATCAGATCGCTTACAAGTCTTGCTTTATTATCAATTATCTGTAAAGCACCCTCATGACAATTAGGTATACATAATCCACAACCATCACATAAGTCCTCGTCAATCTTTACCATATCCCGCTTCATAAGTTTACTGTTTTGATTTATGGTACAAAGATATTACTGCTTTAACCCTCATACGGTAACATATATTACAAAATCACTATTTTTGAAATAAAAACAGAATTATGAATAAGATACTGGTTGAATGTCAATTATTCAATGGGCTTAACCCGGATGAGATTAATGATCTGTTATCTTCAATTACTTATCAAACCAGGAAATTCACTAAAGATGAATTGATTGCTCAGGCGGGGAGTGAAGCACAGGGATTATATATACTATTGCGAGGAAGTGTACGTGGTGAAATGGTTGACTTTTCAGGCAAGGTAATTAAGATTGAAGATATTGAGGTTCCCCGTATGCTGGCACCTGCCTTCCTCTTTGGTAAAAACAACAGATATCCTGTTGATATTCTGGCAAATAACGATGCAGAACTGATTTTCTTTCATAGTAGCACGTTCTTAAGAATTCTTCAGCTCAACCAAAGGGTGCTAATGAATTATCTGAATATCATATCCGACAGGGCTCAGTTTTTATCTGCAAAAATTAAGTTTTTATCTTTTCACTCCATCAAGGGCAAGTTTGCCAATTATCTCTTTAGTCTGAAAAGACACAATATGGAAAATGATATTCTTCTGCCTTTATCGCAGCTCAAACTTGCTGATTTATTCGGAGTTACACGCCCTGCTTTAGGCAGGATAATACGCGAACTACACAATGACAAAATTATTGAGGCCAAAGGCAAAAAAATAGTAATACTTGACAAATCCAGGCTTATTCAGTTGATGAAATAAGCAATTAAGTTTTCCAATCCAATAATCTTTGTTCGCCTTTAAGAGCCCTGATATCTGTAGTATCCTGACTCACCTCAATAACATCCTTATATTCTCCCTTTTCTACCAAACAAATTATATATATTTACTGAAAAAATAATAGTAAAAAACAATGTTGTATGAAAAATATTCCTGTAATTACTGTTTCGGGCAGATCATTGGCAGAGTCTTATGAAGCTGCATTAGTTGCATTATACAATGATGGAACAAGGTTTAAAACCCAGTATGATAAGCCTGGCGATCCTTTAAGTTTAGATTGCACCCTGAATTTAACTATTAATGAACCGGAAACCGATCCGATGATCCACATGGCTTTTCCGGGCGGGATTGACGAACTGAAGGAATATGTAATGGAACTAAAGGGTTATAAAGACCACTGGACTAAAAACATGAATGATGAAAAAGATACGCGATGGGAATATACATACCATGGAAGGCTTAAAAATTATGGTGTTTGGAAAGAGGTGGTAAATGGAGAGTCGGCTGAAGTGGGACCTTTTAAAATAGATCAGATTGAAAGTGTGATTGAGAAACTCTCGAAGCAGCCTTTTACGCGCCAGGCTCAAATGATTACATGGATGCCCAACATTGATACTGTATGTTACGACCCGCCCTGCCTGCAATCGCTGTGGTACCGGATTCTGGAAGATGAGGATGGGGTTTACTGGTTAAATTGTAATATCCGTTTCAGAAGTAACGATGCATGGGGTGCCAGTTTTATGAATATGTTTGGTTTTGTTCAATTCAATAAGGAGGTTATTGCCTCCGGAGTTGCTGAGCGAACCGGTAAAACTGTAAAGCTGGGCAGGATGAATTGGCAGGCTGATTCATACCATATTTACGGGAAAGATATTCAAACTGCAAAAGAAAGATTGTTTGACAGAATGGACGGCATGGCTCTGGAAAAACGTACAATGCCATTTAACGACCCCTTTATTCGGAATATGTATGATGAGGCTGAATCTATGGTTCTGAAAAAAATTGAAGAACACGACCGAGAAAAATAGGAACAGCTTCCTATTTTAAAATCTTCCACTAAACTGTATGCTGTAGTACCTGTGTGGCATAATATCACCAGGGCGACCCATATATTCCGTATTGGTGAGGTTTTTTACTACGATTGAAAGATGATATCTGCTGTTAAACCTGTATCCTGCATGGAGGTCCATAACAAAATGTCCCGTATGGTTCTCGGTCCAGTAATCAAAAAAGCCCGGAAGTATTGTCTCCCTGGTAAGCGGGTTTACAAATACGTCATCAATTTCGAGTATTTTTGATTGAATATAGACATTCATACCGAATTCCATTTTACTGTATATTGTCGACAGTGAGATCTTTGAAGAGTGTTTTCGCCGGAATTTCAGGTAATCTCCCGTGTTTTTCCCGGTAACAGCATTGAATTCAACCGGGTACATGTAAGTATATCCTCCTCTCAGCGTTGTATTGAAACTCCCAAAATTCCTGTTAAGCATAAATTCAACTTCAGCCCCATATACCCTTGAATTTTGAATATTTACCGGCCTGAAGCCATGACCGCCAATACCTGTAACCGGATCAGTATAGATACCAAAAACATACTCAATAAGGTCACTGTTTTGTGAATAGAAGAGTGCTATATCAGTATAACCGCTTACCTTTTCTGTGGATATTCCTCTCTTCAGACCAATCTCACTGCTCCACCCCGACTCTGGCCTGATCTCCGGGTTGGGAAATATTTTTACTGCACCAACAGTTGTATAAGCAAATTTTTCAGCAACGGAGGGGTACCGGTATCCCTGTCCAAACGAAAACCTCATAAATGATGAGCGGGCAATCTTGTAATTTATTCCTGTTCTGAATATCGGGACTAACCTGTCTCCGTCACCATCCAGAAAGCTTTTCTCAAGTCTCACTCCTGCAACCCCTTTTAATTTATCTGTGGGCTTTACTTCGAACTGAGAATATATCGCAATATTGAACCCGCTATGATCACCATAAAAGTTTGAGTTGATAATGCTCTGTTGCTGTGATGTTCCTGCTACTACGTTAATTGTTTCAGACAGGTTTCGTGTGAACTGGTATTCTGTAAAAAGGGAATATGAGTTACTGTTGTTATTTGGATTTTCAGGCATCTTGTTAAGATTTGCAAGATATCTTGCCTTAAATTCGTGTTTCTGACTGTTGGTTCCGGAAATTGAAATAAACGGATCAATTGAGAATGATATTCCTTTAAATTTCATTGCGCTTCCCTCACTCTGCTTCAGGGCACCATATTGTGCATCCTCCCACAGAAGAAAATCATTTTTTGAGGTGTAACTACCACTTACACCCAAACCATATGAAAGCGATTTATATTTAACACTGTTGTGTTTAAGTCTGATATTAGCACGCCCAATCCTTTCGTCATTAAGTTTCCTGTAGCCGTTGTCATTTATTAATCTTGCTCCTAACTCTATATCGGTATTACCATATTGTTTTGAATGAGAAAAAGATGTGCTTTCAGTCATCCTGGGGGTATCCCACCATACCCAGTTTTTTTGTTTTGGTTTATCATAGATACCGGTTTGTATTGAGAATTGGGTTACCGGTTCGGGTCCTGCTTTCTGTGTAATAAAATTAATTACCCCGTTTAGTGCTGACGATCCGTACAGGACAGATGATGCTCCCTTTATTACTTCAATCTGTGATACATTCTCAACCGGAAGATTACCCCACTTAATATTTCCGGCATCGGACGAAAGCATAGGTAGTCCGTTTACAAGTGCCATAACCCTGCTGCCTGCTCCATAACTGTATCCACTGCCTCCCCTTATTGATGCCTGTCCGTCCATAATCTCAATCCCCGGGGTCATATTAATGATCTCACTGGACTTGACTATATGATTCTGTGTAATCATATAGGGCTTAATAAGGTTCATCGAAACAGTTAATTCAGATAATCGTTGTTCTGATTTTCCGGCGGTAACTACTATTTCATTGATTTCGGTAATATCAGGCGTAAGTGCAATCTCTGTTTCGATAGTCTCTCCAGGTTTAATAATTAAGGTTTGTGTTTCACTTCTGTAGCCAATAAAGCGAAATGTTAGTTCAATGGATTGACCTTCAAAAGCAATAAGAAACTCTCCATTGCTATCAGTTGCAGCTCCTCTGTCCTTACTATAAATTATATGTACTCCCGGTAATGATTCACCTGTATTAACATCATAAACCCTGCCTCTTACCATACCTTTTTGGGCATAAACAAGTGTACAGGCAAATGCCAATAAAAGAGTAGTAAAGAGAGTGCGCATGGTTACTCTTACTTATTCTTAAATGTAATTCTGATATCAAGAATCACTTCAGGAATGGCTGTCGGGAAGTTTGTGGTTAATTTTAAAGATTGAGCAGTCAGTTCAATAATATTCGATGATAAAGGAAGTATTAGTGAATCAGACGTAATGGTGATATTGGTTTCGCTATTTGTGAAGTACCAGGTACCGATATACTGACCGAAATATCCGGTTCCATCTTCATAAAATTCGGCATCACCGGCAAATTTCTCCAGTATCTCACCCGGGCCGCTTGCATCCTCTCCATCAACAAGCAGACTGTCGGTTTGCCATACTGTACCGGTTAGTAACCTGAAACGTTCGGAGTGATCATCATCTTTTTTACTACAGGCATAAAGTATTAAACCTGATAAAAGAAATATTGATAATAGTTTGAAATTTTTCATAACCCTGTTATTTGAGCTGATAAACAAATTACACCCTGAAAATATACGAAAAAATGATTACTTAAAAAAGAAGAATCGTTTATACATAGTTCTTCATGATGCTCCTGTTCCTTTTCTACAAGTTCATTACCCGAAGCGGGCAATCTGTTCGAGATACTTTTTGTTTAAGATCTCCACCTCTTTCCCATTAATAAGAATGATCTCCTGGGTCTTAAATTGTGTCAGGATACGGCTTGTGCTCTCTTTTGACATACCTGCCAGTTCAGCCAGGTCAG
Source organism: Bacteroidales bacterium (assembly GCA_030596125.1). Classification (GTDB taxonomy): domain Bacteria; phylum Bacteroidota; class Bacteroidia; order Bacteroidales; family VadinHA17; genus JAUVKT01. Next base: position 30,448 of record JAUVKT010000015.1, read on the forward strand.
ATCTGCTAATGGTAAGGTTAAATGACCTGCTGAAAAATATGTCATTTACCAGGTAAAGAAGAGCATCAGCAATTCTTGCCTCCATATTTTTATATATCACATTGATCAGCCGATCCGAGAATCGGCTTTGTGCACTGTTATAATGTTTTATAAGCTTCGGAACATTTTTTTTATCCTTGAGGACGATAGTTTTAAAAGCCTCTATATCTATCAGGCATGCTCTCGATTTGATGACGGCGGCACTCGATCTGAAAAGCATATCGTCATCAAAAATTGCCGGCATATCCAAAAACTGAAATGGTTTTACCAGTTCAAGAATAAAATTTTTATTGTTATCCCCTTCAATGTAAACCTTTGCCATACCGTCAAGCAGAAATACAAGATATTTTGATTTTGTGCCCTGTTTGTATATAGTTTCACCTGCCTTAAAATCAACCTCTTTTTTATTTGCAGTAAGAAATTCATACTCCTTTTCCGTAAGTCCGCCAAAAAAACAACGCGACCTTAATGAACATGCCTTACATTTTAGAACAGGAGTGTAATTCTTCATTTATGGTACCGGTTTTTCCGAAAATTGAGATATATCAATTATTACTTGTAGATATCTCATTGAATATAAATATCAACTGTTAATTCATTAACTAATTTTACACTGAATTTGTTTACAAAACTAAATAAATTGAGCAATACCGGTTCAAAATTTGGAATAATAATTAAGAGGGATACTCTATCAAAGGCACCTGTTTCTGCTTTAACAGGCTGGTTAATACTTGAGTCGAATGATCCGTTTCCCGATTATTACTGTAACGAAGAAAACCCTACAGACAATAGTTGCAAGGAGAATTATTACTATCTCCCGGTAAAGCATAACGGGCAATGGGATGACAACCGTTTATGCCGATTCATTCTGGAGATACAAAAAGAGAAATCGGTTAATGTATGTATCGCCACGATCGAGATGAACGGTGCTTTATGTCCGGCAATAAGGGTTAAAGGAGTGAAGGCAGAATACCTGAAGGTAGTTGTTGATTTTTTTGTGACAAGAAATGTTTTTTTTCATAAAAACAGAGATATTAAGAGCTATCTTAGTCTCATTGATACAAAAAGTTTCTTTAATGTAAAGGAGATAGCCCCCGGTATTTTTATGAATCTTTTTACAGATGGACTATTTTATTTAACAATTGATGAGATGCTTGATTGGAGTCTCTTTGAGAAACTGATAACCTACCAGAAGGGAGGCGGTGGTTTTAAGAATTTTGATGGCGCTGTAGGGTATTGGATCGGAGACAGGGAGTATATCGATTTTATCAGGATATTTGGTAACAAACTGACTATAGAACAGCTTCAGGAGATTAAACACCAGTTTATAAAAAACCTGTCAGCCTGGCACTCAAATGATTTACTAATATAAAATATAGCATATGAAAATAAAGGCTTTTACAGTAATTTTCAGCATTCTTATGGCAGTATGGCTGATCCTCAACCAGTCTGTTGATATCGAATATCTGGTTCTGGGTGCTGTAATTTCGGTACTGCTGGCATTTATGTTCTGCCGGGGATGCAGTGTTTTTAATGATATAAATTTTACTCCGAAGGCATTTGTTTACACTTTCATGTTTCTGGCCGTTTTTATATTTGAACTGATAAAAGCCAATTTTGATATTGCCAGAATAGTGTTAACTCCTTCCCTTCCTATTAAACCTGGTATAATCAAGGCTAAAACAAAATTGAAATCGAGGATGGCCCGGCTAATACTTGCCAACTCGATCACACTTACTCCGGGCACTTTTACCATTGATATTATTGATGACACGCTCTATATACATTGTGTGCATTTAGATGATGCCGACAGGGAGAAACTCGGAAAAAAGATAATTAGAAAATTTGAAAAATATCTGGAGGTAATATATGGTTGATATTATTTTAAAAATTTCAATGGTAATCATTGTTTTCTCATTTCTGCTGGTGGTTATCAGGTTTCTTAGAGGAAACACTGTTCTTGACAGGGTTGTGGCCCTTGATGTTCTAACTGTCAGTTCAATAGGATTGATCGTACTGCTGGCCGATTCATTTGGCCGGGTTATATATATTGACGTTTCACTGGTCTATGCGATACTTAGCTTTATCGGTGTTATCGTTATTGCAAAATACCTTGAAAAAAGTTTATAAAATGGAGTACTTAAAAATTGCAGGTGCATTTATTACACTGGGTGGTTCGCTTTTTATTCTGTTTGCCTCTATCGGATTACTGAGGATGCCTGATATTTATAACAGAATACAGGCAGGAACAAAAGCCTCTACCCTTGGCACTTTACTTACATTGCTGGGAATCGGGCTGATTCATACCGACTGGCTTCTTAAGATAATGATGCTTATAATTTTTGTTCTGATCTCAAATCCCGTCTCGTCTCATATTCTGGGACGTGCTGCTCATTATGCCCGGATGCCTATCTCTGACAGAACAGAGGTGGACGAGCTTGAAGAAGACACCAATATTGTTTCACAGGAGAGAGAGGAGGAAAAATGATCTATTCAATAATTGTACTTATACTGTCGTTAATAATGCTTGTAATGGCTCTTGTAGCCATTCACCACAAAAGCTTGCAGATAGCCGTCATTGCATCAGGAATCATAAGCCTTTTCGCTTCGGTTGTATATATATTTCTGGCTGCGCCTGATGTAGCTATTACAGAAGCCTCAATCGGAAGTGCCCTGACGGTGATTATTTTCTTTTATGTACTAAATAAAATACGTCATAGTGATGCTAAGGAATAGTTTAAGAGTTATAATAATAGCGGCTCTCGGCTGGATATTATTCCAGGTGTATTCAGGCTATAGCAGTCGTGATGAGCTAAACGAACTTGCTGGTTACTATGCCACAGAAGGACTTTCCGAAGTTGGCGCAGCAAACCTGGTAACATCTGTTGTTGTTACCTACCGGGGTCTGGATACTCTCGGAGAGGTCACAATTCTCTTTCTTACAGCTCTTATTATCGGATTAATGCTTAAGGCTGAACACAGGGGTGACAGAACCAGATTAAGGGAATCCAGTGAATTCCTGGTCACTGCGTCACATGTGCTGCTTCCGGTGATCTTCATGGTTGGTGTTTATATATTTATTAACGGACACCTCACCCCCGGTGGTGGTTTCCAGGGCGGTGCAATACTTGCATCTACGCTTATTCTTATGCTTCTCTCATTTACTAATAGTAAGATCAGTCATAAGGTGCTTGAAATCACTGAATCTGTTTCCGGGATATCATTTATTGTTCTTGGCATATTGGGAGTAATTCTCGCAGGCGGCTTTCTTGATAATAAGATATTACCGCTTGGCGAGTTCGGAAAACTATTCAGTGCCGGAGCAATTCCTGTTATCTACAGCTTTATCGGGCTGAAGGTAGGGGCTGAACTATCAACTATAATTTTAGAGTTTAATCAAATACAGGGAACAGATGACAAATCTCTTTAGCATAGAATATATAACTATTTTTACAAGCTTTGCCCTCCTTGTATTGGGGCTCTGGGGGATTATTTCCCAGAAGAATATCTTTAAGATCATAATAAGTTTCAGCATTGTAAACACAAGTATTCACCTACTGCTTGTTTCTCTTGCATATATCAGGAATCGTACTGCCCCTATCATAGACTCTGCTGTTGACAGGGTGAATGCAGCAGAGAAAGTTGTCGATCCTGTACCTCACGCATTGGTTCTTACCGCAATCGTTATTGGTATTGGTATTACCGCTCTGATGCTCAGCTATGCATTTACAATGTATAAACAACATAAAACTCTGGATATAAATCAATACAAATCACTAAAATGGTAAGTCCGATATATATAATAGCCATTCTCCTGGGAATGGCATTCATGCTTGGCCTGTTGAGTAAGTCAGGAACCCGGATTGCCGGGATACTCACCTCTGTAAGCCTGGCCCTGCCGGTCTATATTTCAATAAGCTGGTTTATACAGATCTTATCCGGAAATGCCGATGCAATAACGATTTTTACTGCCGGTTCTGTGCCTCCGTTCTCCATAAACCTTGTTATGGGGCTTGAGGAGGCCTTTTTCACATCTGCAATTAATATACTTGGCCTGCTTGGATTTATCTACCTCTCAGCCGATCTTAAGAAGCAAGGAGTAAGGGCAATGGCTCTGTATCTTGTTCTTATAATGGGTCTTAATGTGGTTGTGATGACGCGTGATATCTTTAACCTGTTTGTCTTTATGGAGATAGTAACCATAGCTGTAGCAGGTCTTATATATTTAAAAAACGACAATCAATCAAAAGAGGCTGGTTTTAAATATCTGGTAGCTGTTGGTATTATATCATTATTCTTTCTTATTGGAATAGGCTTTTTCTACTTCTATGGCGGAACATTGAACATTGATGGATTTATAGCAGCAAACAGTGTTGTCGTAAAAGGTGCTACCATTGCGATATTCTTTATTATAATTTCAATTATTCTTGAATTAAAACCGTTTCCGGCAAACGGATGGGCTCTTGATGTTTACCAGGCTGCCACTCCGGGGGTAAGTGCTCTTATTTCCTCAGGTACTGCAACTGCTTCAATTTTTGTACTTTATAAGCTTCTTCCGCTTGGGTCAGAAATTTGGTTACAGATACTGACTGTGGTAGGCGCTGTTACATTCCTGGGATCCAATTTTCTTGGTATTTCACAAAAGAACACCAACAGGCTGCTTGGATATTCATCAATCGGCCAGGTTGGATTATTGATGATGGTAATCGGTTTTATGCCTCAGCTTGGGTCAGCTTTCAAGATGATATTTTTCTCTGTTTTTATTAGTCATTTCCTGGCAAAGGCAGGTCTGTTCTGGCTTTCAGGGATCGTTAAGAAAGAGAGTATAACTGACTGGGGTATTCTCAGAGGAAGTAACATAGCACTCTTCTTGTTTGGGATATTCCTGTTTGCTCTGGTCGGCTTCCCTCCCTTTCCTTCATTCTACGGTAAATGGCAGATGGTGATGGAACTGGCAGGTACCGGCCGGTTTATATGGATCGTAATTATACTCCTGGGTTCGTTCTTTGAAGGTCTCTACCTTTTCAGATGGCTCGGATATGCAATTAAGGGAGAAAAGAGTAATGAAGAGAAATTGCAGATCCCATGGGATAAAATAGTTCCTCCTTTCATTTTCGGCATTTCCCTGTTTATAGCTGCATATTATGCAAACAGCATGTCTGTTTACGGGAATACAATCAATCTGATACCTCTGGTTTTTATTTTACTTCTTTTTGTTATTGATTTTCTTCCTGCCTATATCAAGAATACAATCACTATCGGGGCAATGGTATATTATGCAGTTAATCTCTATCCATCCATTTCCGATGATACCCTGAGGGTTGTGTTTGCAGCTATCTTTCTCATTGGTGGTATTCTTACCATGATTGCAGGTTATTCGGTAAAGGGTAAGAGAAAGGGATTCTTCCCGTTTGCTGTAATGATGTACTTCGGCTTGATCGGACTTATAGAAGCTGAGAATCTTTTTCAATTCTTCTTTGCCTGGGAACTGATGACCCTTGGTTCATATATACTTATTATTAGAGGTAAATTCAGTATGAAGCATGCTTTCAACTATATGCTTTTCTCACTTGGTGGAGCTTATCTGATTTTCCTTGGCATTGCTATGTCATCATTTGGTAACACCTCTCTTGATATCGGTATTATCGGACTAAGCACAATGCCCGGCTGGAGTTATACACTCCTTGCAATTGGTTTTCTTACCAAGACAGCTGCACTTGGTCTGCATATATGGCTGCCGGGAGCACATGCTGAAGCTGAATCGGATGTATCCCCGATGGTGTCCGGTATATTGCTAAAGGGTGGTGTATTCGGATTAATTGTTCTATTTCTGGCTATGGGAGGAGAGCAGGCAGCAAGTCACCCGTTGCTCTATTCATTAGGCTGGCTTGGAGCAATAACTGCACTCGGGGGAAACCTCCTTGCAGTTTTTCAGGAAGATGCAAAGAGGTTGCTAGCCTATTCAAGTGTTGCTAACCTTGGCTATATACTTTTCGCTCTTGCCTTTATGACTAACATTGGCTGGCTTTCCGCACTTACCTACTCCATCAACCACTTTCTGTTCAAAACATTGCTCTTCCTTGCAATCGGTGGTGTGGTTTTAAGAGTTAAAACTCATAATATGTACGAGATGGGCGGACTGATAAAACAGATGCCATGGAGTTTTATAGCCGTTCTGATAGGTATAATAACACTGGCCGGAATTCCTCCCCTTTCAGGTTATGCAGGCAAATGGTTGTTTTATAATGCTGTAATAACAAAGGGATGGTATTTTCAGGGTGTACTTGTTTTCTTTGCCGGTACAATAGCATTTCTATACTGTTTTAAGTTGATCTATTCTGTCTTTCTGGGACAGCCTAAAGACAGGTTCAGAAAGGTAAAAGAGGCTCCTATATGGTATTTAATACCACAGTTTATTCTTATTATAGGCATAATGATCTTTTCAGCCCGTCCCGACCTGGTTCTTAAACCAATCGGAGCATTGCTGACACAGAGCAGTTACTTTCCATCCGATTCGTTGAGTTGGGAGAATGTAACAGCATCAACCAATCTTGGGTACTGGAGTGGTTATAAGATCATGTTGGTAATCGGTGTCATGTTTGCAGTACTGCTTGTCTGGCTTATGTATATGAGCAGAAAGACACAGAAGGTAAAGCAATTTAATATTGTATATGCGGGTGAAAGACCGTTCACACCTGAAACAACACACTTCTCACATAATATGTTCTCACATTACTATAAGGCATTAGGCTTCCTCTCGGCACCTCTTGCTACAAGGTTCTGGAATATAACAAATGATATTACACATAGAATTGCTGATGGTTCGAAACGGCTTTATACCGGTAACGGACAAACTTATTTAGCTGTAATAATGGCTTATATCATCATTATTTACCTGATAATGTTTTAAAAGATGGAATTAGTTAAAAAAATAGGATTTGTACTTCTTGGTCTCTTTATTATCCTGAACTGGGGATTGATAATGTCAGGAATCATCAGGAAGATCATTGCCAGGCTGGGAATGCGCAGAGGTATCAAGGTTTTCCAGCCCTATATTAACCTGATTAAAAACTACAGTATCAGATCGCAGATATCACATGGAGTGATGTTTTATCTTGGTCCTGTTTTCAGGCTCTCCGGGGGAATTGGAATATTTCTCTTTATGCCATTGATACATGGTTCAGAGCTGTGGAGCAATTTCTCCTTTACTGGCGACCTTATCCTGATTGCCTACTTCGCGTTTTTTGGCATGCTTGGGATGGCTCTTGGAGCCGGTGAAGGGGGTCACCCCTACTCTGCAATCGGGATCTCCCGTGGTCTTGCACAGTTTACAGCTATTGAACTGCCGCTTACACTTGCAATTATTTCAATAGCAATACAATATAATACTCTCTCAATTTCTGAAATTGTGGCAGCACAGCAGGGCGGTATTCAAAACTGGACGCTTGTAACCAACCCATTTGCAACCGTTGCAGCGATGATCTCATTTCTTGGCGCAATGGGACACTCTCCTTTCAGTGTGGTAATGGCACCGCAGGAAATTCCTATTGGTCCTCCCACAGAATACCATGGTACTTTTCTTGGTATTTTGCAGACCAACAGGGCTATTTTGCATGTAATAGAAGCTGTTTTGTATATGAACCTGTTCTTTGGTGGCGCCACCAATTGGGGTATTCTTATCTTAAAATCATTCCTGGTCTATTTCTGGTCGGTATTTGTAGGAATGGTATTTCCGCGTTTCAGGGTTGATCAATCAATCCCGTGGTTACTTAAACTACCTGTGTTAATTGGAATAATAGCTATTGCATTGCTGATTATTTAATAATTAAGAGATGTCTTTATCAAACAAGAACGAACAAGAAAAAAATATCAGGGTTACGGAGGATAAGTTCCTGGCACCTGAGAACCGGAAACATACTGTTATCGGCCCCGGGGGTGAAGAGATTTTTGTAGATCCTCTGAACGACTATTTCTGTACCGAGAAACCAAAGGTGGAAAAACCCTACAAAGGAATCCTTGAGAAATTTTATAACTGGGCCAGGGCAGAATCCCTATGGGTGCTTGGTTATGGAACAGGGTGCGGCAGTATAGAACTGCCCCCGCTATTCTCACCCCGCTTTGATGCATACAGGTTTGGTGTGGCAATGAGACCCACTCCAAGACAGTCAGGTGTGTTTATTATATCGGGTTACCTTGCGGTTAAGACTCTTAAAAGGGTAATAAGGAGTTATGAACAGATGCAAAATCCAAAGTATGTAATAGCTCTTGGCAGTTGCACCATCAATGGCGGAATGTACTGGGATAGCTATAATACAATTAACAGGCTCGATCATTATATTCCCGTTGATGTTTATATAGCCGGTTGTATGCCCCGTCCTGAAGCAATCCTCTCCGGATTTAACAGGCTTAAGGAGAAGATAAAAGAGGGAAGAGCCGAAGGTGCTAATGAATATATTGAAAAGCTTGAATGGTATAAGGCCAACCAGAAAAAGATTATTAAAGATTGGAATATGCCTGATTATAACTGGTAAAAACGATATAGTATGAGCGAATTATTAAAACAATTAAAAGACCAGTATAAAATTTTTGATATTACGGAGGTTAAGTCATTCCAGACTTTCTTTTCCGTTGATACTGCAAAATTATTACCACTGGTAACATCTTTAAAGGAGAACAGTGGTTATACAGTTTTAGTTTTCATTACGGCTGTCGACTGGCTCGAAGAGGATAAATTCCAGCTTACCTATATTGTAAATAATCCTGAGGAGAAGGTTGATCTGGGTATCAGGGTGTTTTTTAAAAGAGATGAACCGACAATGGAATCGATTCATCATCTGTGGGTACATGCTGCGACATTTCAGCGCGAAATAAAGGAAATGTACGGAATAGACTTTCCTGGTAGTCCTCGTGTTGATGAACCATTCCTTCTTGAAGGATGGGATGACATTCCGCCAATGCGCCGCGATTTTGACACTAAAAAATACTCCGAGGAGACATTTTTCCCAAGGGAGGGACGTGAATCAAATGATCCTGCAACATTTATGAAATTAAAGCTTTATCCTGATGAATAGTAATCGTGGAAACATATTTAAACGGAAGCCTGACAGAACAATTTTCCCGGAAATGGGTGATAATGGAAAACCGGTAGTTGACCTCGACTCACAGAAATTTATTAAGATATGGCAGGGACCAAATCACCCGGGTGTAACAGGTAATATGTCACTCGAACTTACCATAAGTGGTGATGAAGTTATGGATGCTAAAACACATGTAGGTTACCTTCACCGTGGCTTTGAGAAGCTTTTTGAACGTAGAAAATATATACAGTGTTTTCCAACGTGTATCAGGATGTGTGTACCCGAACCGGATACCAATGAATATAATCTAGCGAGAGGAGTTGAGGAACTCACAGGAATAGAGGTGCCTGAGATGGCAAACTGGTTGAGAATGATTGTTCTTGAAATGGCCAGGCTACAGGTCCTGCTCAGAATGGTTCCCGGACAGGCAGGTACAATGGGTCTTGGGTTAGGCTCAACATGGGGTCTCTATTACAGGGAACTGATTCTTGACCGGCTGGAAGAACTGACTGGTGGCAGAATCTATCATATGTATATTCTTCCAGGAGGAGTAAGAGGGCTTCTGCCTGATGGATTTAAGGAAAGACTTGAGGATAACCTTGTTAAGATTGAAGGTTTTATTAAGGATATCGACAGGCTTATCTATTCCAATGCCGTATTTAAGAAGAGAACAAAAGGGATTGGTTTTATACCTTCAGACTGGGTAGATAATTATGGGATTACTGGTCCTGTTGCCCGGGCTGCAGGCTATAAAAGGGATGTAAGAAAAGATTACCCATATCTCTATTATGACAGGCTGGATTTTGATTATAATATCGGGCACGAATCGGATGTATTTGCAAGGTTCCTTGTTCGCAGAAAGGACCTGGATACAACCGTCGATCTTCTGAGGCAGATCATGGCAAAGATGCCCGGGAAGGGTGATATAAAAGCAGAAACACCTAATGTTCTGCATTGGAAAGTTCCTAAAGGTGAAACAGTAGTACGTTGCGAAAGCAGTCGTGGTGAATACAGTTTCTATATGGTCTCTGACGGCTCGGAATACCCCAGGCGTATTAACCTCAGGGGACCAAGTTATTCCCATGCTGTTACATTGCTTGAAAAGTTACTGATAAATGAAAATATATCAGACGTTTCGGCAATTATGATATCACTTGCTACCTGTCCGCCGGAAATTGAGAGATGAGGGG
>JAUVKT010000100.1 GCA_030596125.1 Bacteroidales bacterium
TGAAACATCCAGTCTGGATAATTTGTTCCCAGCGCACCAAAGAGTATCCAGATTGACAAATGCTTCAATACCTGTTAGATCTGAAATCTTTTTTCCGTCAACATTTAAAAAAGTTATTATCGCTGCCTCATCTGGACTAATAACGCTATCTCCATCTGTATCCACTCCAAGTTCTATTAGAGCGTTTAAGAAGTTATCATCAGGGATAGTTATAGGTTCTGGTTCTTTTTCACATTGGGTGAATAATATGGGTAAAATGAATATAAAAAGAACTTTGTATAATACTGTTTTCATGATAATTTATTTAATCAAATTTATGTTAGGTGTAGTTTAAAAAAAATACCCTATCAAGGATCATCTCCCTGATAGGGTATAGATTGATATTAGTTATGCTTTACAATCAGTTGCTTGCGATAACTGTTTTTACCATCGTTAACTTCTATTATATAAGTACCATCACGCATGTTGATTAATGGTATATTAAAGTCCTTACCAATTCTGGTCCAAGCGGATAACAGAGTACCCTGGCTGTTATAGATACGGATTGTATAAGTGGTTGGTCCGTCGGCTTTAGCATCAGTCATAGCCACACCGGTAATCGTAGTATCACTGTATTTTACCAAAGGTATATTTTCAATCATTGTAACAGTAACATTGTCCGAAGCCGGATTTGGATATAAAGTCATTCCATAGCCGCACCAATCTTTAGTTAAATAAAAACTACGGCTATCTGTACCACAGCTGTTAACTGATTTGGCTGTAATTGTAAAGCTACTTGGACTAAATGGATATAAAAAAAAGTCTAATGTAGTATCATCTGAACCAACTCCGGACTGAATGCCAGACGGTACTATCCATGTTATTGGGGCATCACCACCAACAGGTGTAACACTAAGACTATGTTCACCAGGACAAATTCCCATTCCGTAATAGTAACTAGTCCCATCAACCTTTTGATTTATTAGTCTTTGTTTTTTGTTAACCGGAAATTCTTTTCTTAAATTACGATAGAAGCCAGATAGAGTCGTAATATTTAAATTCACCCAACCTGCTCCAATTCCTGAGACTTTAACAGTATAAAGATAAGAAGGATCTGGCGGATTTTTTACTACAAGGGTTAAATAATCTGTTTCATGCGTCCATGTCAGGGCTTGTGGCATATGAGTTATATCAGTTCTAAAAGTTCTCTCGTCATAATCACATAGCACATCTGTGCTTCCTTCTACTATTTTTGGATTGAGTTTGTAATATTGCAAATCGCCACTTGGGTATGGACAATTATCAGGGGCATGAACCACAAGTGGTCCCGTGCCCCATTTTGAAATAACATACCCACCAGGATTTAACGCTATTACTGCAGAATGATCAGATCCACCATAAGATACTTTTCCTGGATAGCCTGGGTAAGTAGGAACTTCAGTATAACTTGCATCATCAAAATCTTGCCAATAACGCTCTTCATACCCAATCTCATAATATTCGTCTTGGTTATCAATTGCATAATTAGAACCATGCCAGGCATATCCGTGACAATTAAATTTCAAAGTACTACTGTGTCCCCCATAAGTATCGATTACAGTAATATTTTCATAATTCTCTGTGCGATCAATATCCTCTTGCCCTCGGTCATCAAACTCACCTGAAATAATACTAGCCTGAACAGGACAACCTTTTGGGGTATAAACATTAGCTCCCCCCCCGTACTTGAATATTAACTTCGAAGTCCGTAGATTCTTCACTAATTGGCTTAAGATCATTTAGAAGATAATTATTTACGGCATTGTTAATTTCTTTAAATACGTCCTTAGATATTAAAATGCCGGTTGTAATATACGGCATAGCAATATCCATATTTATATTTTGAATTAAATCAACATTTTCACTTTCCAATAATTTAACAATCGCCAGATATATCGTTTGAAAACCTTTGTGCTGATAAAGTTCAATCCTGTTATTTTTTTGTGACTTTTTTAAACGATACTCGTTCATCAGATCTTTTCTTTCAATATGATCCAATTTTGAAAGCATTTGTTTATTGCAAAGAAAGAGTTCCATCATTGAAATTCTTATCGCGTAATTACACATTTCATATGATGACCATTCTTTATCAATTGCGAGAGGATTTTCTTCCTTGTATTTTTGTATTAAAACCAAAGCTGCATCACTTCGTTTAATTAATTCCCGAAAACCATTAAAATTCCTTGAATATTTATCAAATCCAGTTAATATATTATTAAATGCCATGATATCTAATAATAATGGATATCTAAAACATACTTCAATCAACTGCTCCGTAGAAAGGGCAGGTATAACATCATCAGGGATTTGACATGCATTAATTTTTTCATAGCTGTTTTTTAGAGATTTCCACTCTGCCGTACCCGGTTTGACTGGAAAATCCCAAATAGCTTCGGAATCCTGAGCAAATAAACTATTGCATGTTATCAATAACACAGCAACAATTAATAACTTGAAATGTTTTGATTTTTTCATCTTCGTAGTTTTTAAAGATTAATAAAATTGAATTTCTCATACTCTCGATTACTTATAATAAATCACTAATATCAAGTCAGATATTAAAGGTCGGATCCACCTTTTCCGATCGATGGATATCGCATTGCAATTTTAAGATATGATTTTCAGACATTGACCTGATAATACAGATACTAATATAGTAAATATATTAACATCATACAAATAAAAAAGAAATCGTAATCGAAACCTGCAACAATTGCTACTTTCATAAAAGGTTGAGGATAAAGGCAAAGGGCAAAGGGCAAAGGGCAAAGGGCAAAGGGCAAAGGGCAAAGGGCAAAGGGCAAAGGGCAAAGGCTATGTTCTTACTATCGGCTCCTGTTCTTCTTAATAAGGTATTTAAACGGATAAATTACCCTCTCAATTAATCGCATATCTTCTGCAATTATCTCAGCAAGTCCTGACATATTTTGAGTGAATTGAAGATCTTTGCCATAAAAAGTTTTAAGCCCGTCCGGTAAATCAACATCCAGAACATACATATCACCCTGAGGAACAAGTGATTTTGATGATACTATCCCCTTCACCATGCCGAATTCAAGGAAAGGATATCCACTAAGCTTAATATAAACATCCTGTCCGGATTTTACTTTACCCGAACCTGCCATTGGTAACAATATCCTTGCTATTATTGTTGCCTCACCGGAAGGAACCACGGTCATTACATTCTCACCTTCACGTACAACCTGGTTTTCACCCCAGAAACGTGTAAAGGTAACATTCCCGTCGATGGGAGAAATAAGAAGATAATTCATTATCCAAAGGTCAAGTTCACTTCTCAGTTGAAGAAGTTCACTTTCCATAAGTGATCTCAGTTTCTTCATCTCTTCAAGGCCAATTGAGATAGCATCCTGCAATTCCTGGAATTTTGATGCCCGTTCAATGCTTTTGGATGAAATGTCAAGTCTCACCTGCTGGAGTTGTATCATCTCACCATAATAATTCTGTCGTGATATATCATATTCGGCTTCTGCCAGAACAGATTGTGAGTATAGCAACGAGTCACGTGAAAACTTCCTGGATTCGAGAATAACCTTTTCGCCAAAAAGATATTCCTGTTTTTCCAGCTGTTTGATATAATTATCAATACTGCGTATCTCTGCCTTTATAGCCCCTGCCCTTTTCCCATAGGAATCTATTTCGATATGATTGTATAGGTCAGATGCACTTTTTCTGAAGGAGGAGTATTGAGCCTGCAATTCTCCAAGGTCGGGATTATCGGGAAGGTCAAATGCACTAAAATTAAATGAAGCTCTGCTATCAGGCTGTTTAATTGTATCAAGCAGGGATGACAACCAGATAATACTCTTATATGAGGCTGCCGTTTGCATAAGTGCAAGAATCTGGTCATGTGATACATTATCACCATCATTTACAAATAATCTCTCAATTTTACCGGAGACCATTGCCATCATATTTGCAGGTGGGTTATCTGTAGTGATCTCAACCTCTGCAGTTATCACATATGGATACCGTATAAACCAGGATGCTACAATCGCGAGCAAAAATATTATGGCAATAATGGTTATACCCCACCTTACAACTGCTGATGGTGGATTGCCCATTATGTCTTCTACGGGATTGGAGTGCTTTATATCATGTCTTTTAGTGTTCATTAACTAATTGCCTAATTCGAGTTGATTCTTAATAAGGTTAAAATAATGTCCGCGGTTTTCGATTAATTTTTCATGAGTTCCTGTTTCAACCATATGTCCCTTTTCAAGAACAACTATCTGGTCGGCATTCTTCACTGTGCTGAGCCGGTGAGCAACAACGACAACTGTTTTACCTATGAAAAAATTTTCAAGGTTAACCGTAATTGCTTTCTCATTATTAGCATCAAGGGAGTTGGTTGCTTCATCGAAAAAGAGAAAATCGGGATCTTTATATACTGCTCTTGCTATTAGTATTCTCTGTTTTTGTCCCTGGCTTAAACCTTTACCTTCGGCTCCTATCTTAGTATTGTAACCGGAGGGAAGCTCATCCAAAAACCCGGTGATATTTGCAATTCTGACAGCCTGAATCAGCCTCTTCTCATCTATGGTTTCTACTCCGGGTGCAATATTATTGGCTATGGTATCAGGAAAAATATAACCATCCTGCATCACAACCCCGCATTTTTTCCTCCATAACTTCAAGCTCAGATTTGAGAGTTGAGTATCACCGATCTGTACCTCTCCGGCAACAGGAGCATAAAAGCCAAGTATCATCTTAAGAAGAGTTGTTTTACCACTTCCGCTGGTGCCAACTATTGCTGTAACTTTACTGGCTGGAATTATGAGATCCACATCCTTAAGTACAAATGGAGATCGTGGACCTTCATATTGAAATGAAAGATTATTGATATATATATCTTTCTTGTCAGGCAGATTCCTGACCTTCATTTCAGATTCACTATCCTCCTCCTCCTTGCTGTGTATTTCAGCCAGGCGGTCAAGACTCATACGTGCATCCTGTGCTGTTCTGAAGAATTCGACCATCTGATTTACCGGAACGTTTAACTGACCGATAATAAATTGTACCGCGAGCATCATACCCAATGTCATATCACCACTCAGAACAGCAGTAGCTGCTAATATTGTGATACAAAGATTTGTTACCTCGTTTATCGTTTTTCCTCCTGCCTGCTGATACTGGAATATGCTGAGAGCCTTTACCTTTGTACGAAACAATGATGCCTGTAGATTTTCCCAATCCCATCTCTTGCTAACCTCACTCTGTGTTAGTTTAATCTCCTGCATACCGTTTATTATCTCGATCAGCTTACTGTTATTGTCAGACATCTGTTTAAACCGTTTATTATCAAGATAAGCCCTCGGTTTCATAAATAGTGAAACCCATATAATATAAAAGGTTGTACCTGCGAGGAATAAAAAGAGTATTCTGATATCATATATTGCCAGCACGATCCCGAAAACTACCACATTGAAAAATGAGAAGAGAATATTTAAGGTTGTTGTTGTCATAAAACTCTCAATGCGTCTGTTGTCATCTATCCTTTGTAGCAGGTCGCCCGTTAGTTTTGTATCGAAATACGATATTGGCAATGCCATGAGCTTATTTAAAAAGCCGGAAACAATTGCAACATTAACCCGTGTACCAATATGAAGAAGCAACCAGCCACGAATAAAATCTACTGACATTCTTCCTATTATAAGTGCCAGTTGTGCAATCAGGATGATATAGATAAACTTCAGGTCATTGGTATTAATACCGATATCAATAATCGATTGAGTCAGGAATGGGATAATAAGCTGAATCAGGCTGCCAACAATGAGTCCGAGGATCAGCTGCGTAAAATATTTCCTGTAAAGCTTCACATACCTGAAAAGAAACCTGAATCCACCCTTTTCCTCTTTTTCCTCATCAACCTCATAAAAAGCAGGAGTAGGCTGGAGCAATAATACAAGTCCCTGCTTTTCTCCATCCATTGAAGTTGAGACCCAATTACTTTCAAATTCCTCTTTTTTGAGTGTAAGCTGGCCAATTGCCGGGTCGGAGATATAAATCTTATCCTTCTTAATCTTATAAACAACAACAAAATGTTTTTGCTTCCAATGGACAATGCATGGCAATGGAGATTCTTCAACAAGCTTTCTGAAAGGAATTCTTACTCCTACCGATCTGAACCCAACAGATTCGGCTGCTTCCGATAATCCGAGAAAAGATACTCCTTCGCGGGTAATATAACTCTTCTCCCTTAGTTTTGACAGGGAGAAATCCCTGCCATGAAACCGGGCGACCATTTTAAGGCATGCAGGTCCGCAATCCATTGCATCAGGTTGCCGTACGAAAGGAAAAGGCATATCAATAATATAGAAGTAATAAAAGGTAAAGATATCCATATTTTGATTCCGAGCAAAGGGCAGGCAGGTATGACGAAAAACATAATGAATTAATCAGGATAGAACAAAATTGACCGGGATTTAAGACGGAAATAGTATATTTGCTAAAATAATCTTCAGAACAGGTGTTTAAAAAGCACTCAGACAGTCAATTAATAGAGGGGTTAAAAAAAGGGGATACAAAAACACTTAACTACCTCTATGAATCATATTTCAGTACAGTAAAGACTCATATCATAAATAACTCTGGTACTGAAGATGATGCCTATGATATATTTCAAGATGCCATGATGGTGGCTTTTAAAAAATTCAATGCCAATAATTTTGTATTAAAATCTGATTTGAAAGGTTATATGTTTGGTATAGCAAGAAAACTATGGAGTAACCAGATCCGGCTTAAGAAGAATCAGACCGACATTACCGAGAATGATTTTCCCGATGATGTTGATATAGAAAAACTGCTTGATACGCCAATTGAGCAAATCGTTCAACGCTCTTTTCTTAAATTGAAAAGTGAATGTCAGAAAGTATTGACTCTTAATATGCAGGGATGTGATTACGATTTTATTGCCAAAGAGATGGGGTACAAAAACGGATCATCATATGCACGCAGAAAAAAATATCTCTGTAAAGAGGTACTGATAAAACTTATCAAATCAGACCCCGACTACCAGGATTATGAAGATTTGAATATCTGATCTCTGTATCTGTATATCAGCAGCAGAAAAATCATAAAAGCTGCAACTATGCCCCATAATCTGAGTGGATAATATATTGGTTCATCATCTCCGAGTATAACCAGGGTACACCAAAAATAGGGATGCGACCTGAGCTGATCAGAATCTTTAAGATAATCTTTCCTTGCCTTTCTTAAAGCGGTACTCTTTGTTACTCCCCGTTTTAAGTAATCATAGAATGATTTTACGATTTCACTGCCTGATTTGTCATCTACCTCCCATAATGACATAATAACTGAAGGAGATCCTGAATAGAGAAATCCTCTTGCAAGGCTAATTACCCCTTCACCGGATTGCAGGTGACCTGTTCCGGTATTGCAGGAGCTCAGAACAACCATACTGGCGTTTAGCGGAATATTATAAACCTCATATGTTTTTAACAATCCATCCTCATCATCATTGTTCAGAGCGAAAACCATCATTGAATACATAGGATTACGATCATCAAGCAAAGTATGCATGGCAAGATGTATTACACTGCCATTGGCAGCTTTTTTGACAAACTGGTACTCAGTAGCTTCTTCATCCAGATATATATCCCCCCCGATAATACTATTTACATATATTGCTTCTGCCCTCGCTCCCGGGATATTAACCAAAGGTCCGCGATCAGATTGCCTGGCAAGTAATAATGAATCTGCAGATAAACTGCCAGAATAATCAGGTGCAAACACTACTCCCGGATTATAAAA
>JAUVKT010000022.1 GCA_030596125.1 Bacteroidales bacterium
CCCCGTTATTATGACAGGGTTGTTCGAGATGATAATGAATTGGAAAGAATCAGAAAATGCATTGATAATCATGTGAATATGTAAATAATCTGATAAAAAGCCTATTCTGAATTAAGAGGAAGAGACGCAATGCATTGCATCTCTCTCATCTTTTGAATCTGTCGGTCAATTGGGAAAAAATCGTTAAATTTGTATGAGAAAGGAAAAACAATGACGGAGATTAAAGACATATTAAAACTAAGTATTGACGAGCGGATACACCTTGTTCAGACCATTTGGGACAGTATTGCTACAGATACGGAAGTATCGGAGATCAGTGAAGAGCATAAAAAAATCCTTGATGAACGCTTAAAAGCCCACAAGAACAACCCCGATGATGTTGTAAAGCTGGGGTGAAGTCAAAAATGGCGTCAAGAAGATCTTATGAGCTATGAAGTTGAATTCAGAAGAGAGGCTCATCAGGATATTCTGGAGGCAATATTACGATATTTTTCTTCTCCAATTCAATTGCCCAACATACTGCACGTGATGATCTCCTGATTTGGTCTGTTAATTCATGTTTTTTTCAGAAGGAATTGTTTTGTTATTTCAAAAATCTCCATTGCCAGAGCATAAGTTTTCTTATAAACTGTTAAATCCCGAAAACTTCCTGCCATATTTCCTGTTTTTGCAATTTTAGTACTTATTTTGCTTTTTGCGTTTTTGCCAACTGCTTTTTGCCAATTGCCAACTATCCCTAATACATCACCAGGGGAGTTAGCCCATATAATGAGATATGAGGCCGGATATTACAATAATCATTTACATCCCATTCAAATACTTTCCTTAAACCATAAATGTTATCGTATTCCTGCCGGAACAGATACCTGTATTTAAACAGTTTGTTCTGTGTTTCTATAACAGAATTTGAGAACGGAATATCTTTCAAAGCTATCAGACTGTGTGCTTGTTAAACGTCCAAGATATAATTTATATATTTCAATTTAAACCACATGGACAACCTGCAGAGTAAACTGGAGAAGTTCCATTCTTTAGGGTAAGGTGTCACAAAATGTAATACCATACAAAATAGTTTTAAGGTCACAAATTGCAACCTTAAAAAAATGAACTACTATTTTTGAATACGATAAACACACCAACTGAAATGAAAGAAGAAAATCGATCAATAGCTGTATCTGATAGTTTTGTAGCGAGCAAGATTTATTTAATAAGAGATAAGCGGATCATGTTGGATAAAGACTTAGCGGAATTATATGAGGTTGAAACACGGACACTGAACCAAACCGTAAGTAGAAATATAGAACGTTTCCCAGAAGCATTTATGTTCCAACTTACTCAAAATGAGTTCGAAATCTTGAAATCACAAATTGTGACATCAAGTTGGGGTGGTACCAGAAAACTACCATATGCCTTTACAGAACAAGGTGTTGCCATGCTATCAAGTGTCCTGAGAAGTAAGAAAGCAATACAGGTAAATATCCAAATAATGATGGTATTTACAAAGGTTCGTGAAATGTTGATAGATACACTCAATCTAAAATTAGATATAGAAGCGATCAAGAAGAAGCTTGAAAATCAGGACAAGAATATAGAGCTTGTCTTTAGCTATCTGGATGAACTAATAGAAAAACAGGAAAATCCGAAACCAAGAAAGCAGATAGGCTACAAATAAGAAAAGAAGAAATAACCCCACAAAACAAAATCTGGAGGTAAACCTCTTTTGAGGTGCGTATACGGCTTGTGTGAACCTCAAAAATCCTGCGTAAACATGTACGATTATGGGGCAAGGTTTTACGATCCGCAGGTAGCCAGGCGGCATGTGGTTGACCCTGTCTTCTGTCTCACCAAACAAGACACTGATAATAATTATTCCGGTATATTATTTCATCTGTTGTAATGCCTGATCATGTACACGTAATATTGATTATAATTATAATATTACCTTTGGGAATATGATCAAAGGAGAAGCAAAATTATGGATATTGGTCTGATAAATCCAAATAGAGGATTGAAGGATGCAGCAGTTCATTTAGGGATCGGTTATATCGCTTCTTACGCAAGAGTAAATCATAAAGATTTAAGTATCAAAGTTCTGGATACGAGAATATCAAAAAAAACAAAAATAGATGCTTTTCTGAACACAAAATATGATTTAATTGGAATTACTTCATCAAGCCAGGTGTTTCTGGAAGCTGTTGAAATTGCTAATAAAATAAAAAGGATATTTCCAGACACCCCAATATGTATTGGCGGATCACACCCATCAACAGTAAGAGAAGAGTCTTTACAGGATTTCCCTTTTGATTATGCAATTTATGGTGAAGGTGAAATTTCATTTTCAGAATTAATCGGACATCTGAAAAATGACGTTGATATATCATCTATTAATGGTCTGATTTACAAAAGTGCTTCCGGTTTAATTATCAGGAATCCATCAAGAGAGATTATTAAGGATATTGATAGTATCCCTTTTCCCGCCTACGATTTGTTTAATATGTCCGGTTATCCGCAACATAGGATTACAACCAGCAGAGGTTGCCCTTTTAACTGTGTGTTTTGTAACTCTCACTCTTTATGGACAAATAAGTGGAGAAAACGTTCACCTGAAAATTTAATTGAAGAGATTAAAATTCTTATTTCTAAGTATAAAAGTAAATCATTTGTTTTTAATGACGACAGTTTTAATATTGATGCAAAGCGTGTAGTGAATTTTTGTAATGAATTAATCACACAAAAAGTAAATATCATTTGGGCTACTTCTGTAAGAGTTGATCTCATTACACCCGAAATGGCAACAAAAATGAAACAATCAGGATGTTATAATGTAAGTATAGGTGTTGAATCTGCAAACAACGAGGTATTAGAGAAAATGAATAAAAAGACTACTAAAGAGAAAATATCTGATGGTATAAATATTCTAAGAAATGCTGGAATAGATGTGATGGGGCAGTTTATGATTGGTAATCCTGGAGATAGCCTGAATACTGTTAAAGAGTCTGTTGAATTTGCTAAAACGTCTAACCTTACAGGGGTGGAGTTTTATACAGCATTGCCATATAAAGATACCTTGCTATGGGAATATATTAAGGAGCATGGAAGATTATTGGTGGACGTAGAACCTTATGAATATCATACAATAGTTCCACGGATTGTTTATGACACTCCTGAATTTTCTTATAATGACAGACTTAAAGCAATTGAACTGGCAGTAGAAAATGGGTTTTATAATGCTCTAAGCAAAGATGAAAAAATTTGGATACTGGATATTGGGAAAAATATAGCAAAAAATTTACAAAGATTATTGGCTGGAAAATTTGGCAACAAAATTTATTTATGGTTGAGGGATTTGTATAGAAGAATGTCGTGATGTAAGTATATTAAACTAGCCCCCCCACTACTTGTAGCAGGGTAGTTTATTGTAAAAAACAAAGAAGGGTTGCCGGGAGGCAACCCTTCTTATCTTTCTTAATCTTATGAAGATAGGGGAAAGGGGGAATATGAAAATAATCTTCAACAACTAATTTATGGTATTTATAAACAGTAAAAAAAATTATTTGGCGAAACCCCGATTTTCTTAGACGAATGTGTCTTTTCTTTACATTAAAGAAAAATTAGATAATTGTATATTTGATGCTTTCGGCTCCAGGTCCTTTTGTTTTCCGCACTTCTTGAAAAACAGATTATTGAATCTTTTTAATAAACAGTCTATTAGCTATCTATGGTTTTTGGTTTTGTAATAATGGGAGTCCCACTATCTTTATGGTATATTTGTTTTAAATATTAGCCCCAAGGGGGCATTAATCAACAGCCCTCCCGATAATCGGGACAGGCTGAGCGCAGCTCGGGGGTTATGTAATAAGATATTACATAAGCGCCACAGGTGCGCCTGCCTGGCCGGCGAGGCAGGTAATCAATAATTTTAACATGCCTCAATCGTTAGGGGTTAGTGATTACCGCCCCCTTGGGGCTTATCGGGAGAGACGTATCATTAACCCCGAGCTGCGCACGGGGCTAATGATTTACGCACCTTTGGTGCTTGGAAATTATGAATTAAAGCTTTAGACACTAATAATAGTCACAGCAATTATGTATAAAATAAAACCATATCTGATTATTATCTTTCTTCTTATCGCACCTTCCTGTGATAAGAGAGCCCCAAAGTTTGAGAGTTTTTCAGGTTTTACCCAGGGAACAACCTATTCAGTAATATATTTGAATAGCATTAATATCGATGCAGAGGAGATGAAAAACAGAGTGGAGGTTATACTCGATAGTATCGATAATTCTCTCTCAACCTATAATCCAAACTCTCTTATATCTGCAATTAACGCTAATAGGAGTAATCATGCTGACTCTCTGGTTCTTAATGTTTTGAACAGGTCGTACCAGATCTGGGAAATGACAGGAGGTGCATTTGATATTACAGCCGGTCTGCTCGTTAATGCCTGGGGTTTTGGTCCGGATTCACAGAAAAAATTTGACGAATCAATGCTTGACAGCCTGATGAACCTGGTGGGTATGGATAAGATCAGAACAGAAGGGTCGGAGGTTATCAAATCTAACCGATCGATGTATCTTGATCTGAATGCAATAGCTCAGGGATATTCTGTCGATATTGTATGTAAATGTCTTTCATCATTTGGGATCAACAGTTTTCTTGTTGAGATAGGAGGAGAAGTAAGAACCAGGGGAACCAAAGACGAGGGTAAACCATGGAAGGTAGCCATTGATAAACCCTATGATAATAATATGATTCCGGGGCAGGATATACAGGCTATCATAAAACTTACAGGTCAGTCGCTTGCTACTTCGGGTAACTATCGTAAGTTTTATGAGGAGGATGGGGTTAAATATTCACATACCATCGATCCTAAGTCGGGTTATCCGGTAAGACATAAACTTCTGAGTGCAACAATAATTGCCAATGACTGTATGACAGCTGATGCTTTTGCTACTGCATGTATGGTTGTCGGGCCTGACAATGCCCGTGTACTGATAGAGAAATATGATTTTCTTGAGGGGTACCTTGTTTCTTCAGATGAAAACGGAGAGTTCAGAATCTGGTACAGCGATGATATGCTGACCTACCTGGATGAATAATCAGGGATGTTAATCATCGCATGAAGTACAACCAGGGAAACCATCTGTCTTATGTTTACCCACATCAATAGCCTGGGCACACTTAATACCTCTTTTTCTCATCTCTCTGTTCTGACCGATATGAATGGAAGGAAATTTTCCATCCTTTTTTAACAGTATCCTGATACCCAGACCGGCTACCGCAATAATGATAAGAATTGCACTTAAAAGAAGTAGTGTTAAAAACATATTCGGCTTTTTCCTTATATATCAGTTCGTTGCAAAATTAATAAATCGCCTGTTTATAGCAAGATAACCATCATTTTTTATATTCTGAATTATTTTTGATCAGATATCTCTCCGGTCATCTTCATTATAGGTGAATTCGGTATCATCACCCTCTTTTATTCTTCTGATTTTAATATTAAATGCAGCCATAAAAATAGTCATAAGCGGACTGATTAAATTGAAGAACGCATAGGGCAGATACGCAAAAGTTGAAACACCCAGAACACCCGACTGGGTAGCACCACATGTATTCCATGGAATAAGTACTGAAGTGACCGTTCCCGAATCTTCAAGTGTACGGCTTAAGAGCTCGGGTTTATACCCCATATCACGGTAAGTTTTTGCGAACATACGACCCGGAACAACTATGGCAAGATACTGGTCGGAAGCTGTAGTATTAAAGAACAGACATGTTCCTGCCGTAGCGGCAACAAGGCTGCCAGCGTTATGCACAACTTTCATAATTGTTTGTGTAATTCTTAACAGCATTCCTGCTCCCTCCATAACGCCTCCGAAAACCATTGCTGTTACAATTAGCCAGATAGTGTTAAGCATACCGGCCATTCCCCGCGTTGAGAGGAGTTCGTTAACTGCAGCATGATCTGTTGTTACCGATACCGGCCCAAACATGGTTTTCATTACACTAATATATGACTGCTTTAAATAGCCGCCACTTACATTGGCAACCTCCTTAATCACATCAGGCTGAAATATAACTGCAAACATAGCGCCCGCAAGTGTTCCGGCTACCAGCGCAGGCAAAGGCGGTACTTTCTTAATGATAATAAAGATCAGGAAGGCGGGAACAAGCAGTAACCATGGGGTTACATTGAATTTGTTGTCAATAGCCTCAAGTACAACCTCTATATTAGCGGAGTTGGGTCCCGGATCAAAAGTAAACCCCATTATAAGAAAAATAATCAGTGTGATTATTATAGTCGGACCGGTAGTGAGAGCCATATATCTGATATGGGTAAAGAGATCGGTGCCTGCCATTGCCGGTGCCAGGTTTGTTGTATCACTCAGGGGTGACATCTTATCACCGAAATAGGCTCCTGAAATAATTGCACCGGCAACAACTCCCTCCTTAAATCCAAGTGTTGTTCCAATCCCGAGCAATGCTATCCCGATAGTTGCCACTGTCGACCATGAACTTCCAGTTGCAAGTGAAATAATTGCACAGATAACTACTGCGGCAAAAAGAAATATTACCGGATGCAGAATCTGAAGTCCGTAGTAGATAAGCATAGGAACAACGCCACTTATCATCCATGTTCCTGCCAGTGAGCCAATAAGAAAAAGTATCAGTATAGAGGGCATTGCAGAGCCAATACTTTTAACCACTGTAGCCCTGACATCAAGCCAGTTATGGCCAAGCCCGCTGGCAATCAGTCCTGCTACCGTGGCTGCTAACATCAGGGCAATCTGATTTGAGCCTGAGAGGGTGTCATCGCCAAAATATTTAACGTTAAGGGTAAGTAAAAGAATCAGAAATGCTATTGGTATCAGAGATTGAACCAGACTTGGATTCTTAATATTCCTGGTCATATTTTCATTGTTAAAAAAGAAGGCACAATATACCTTTTTAATTTTCTATCTCATAAACAATAGCAGCAGATAATATGTTAAGTGATAAAATTTAGAGTTGACACAACACGAAATTTTGGTTATATTGTAGTTGTAAATTTAAACAGATGAAAGAGATTGATCTTTTTAATATCAGGCCTGAAGATAAAATTCCGGAAAAAGGCAAGTTGCTGATCTCAGAACCTTTCCTTCCTGATACATTTTTTAATCGGACTCTTGTATATATTACGGAGCATACCGAAAAGGGAACAGTGGGTTTTATTCTTAATAAATCTGTCAACATGAAGGTAGATGATGCCCTTGAAGGATTTCCCGGATGGGATGAAAATCTTACTATGGGCGGACCGGTTGCACCCGATACTCTTCATTATCTTCATACTCTCGGTGATACAATTCCTAACAGTGTATTGATCTCAGATAATATATACTGGGGGGGTGATATCGAAACACTGAAATCTGTAATTATTGCCGGTGATGCTAAAGCCGGTGATATACGATTTTTTCTTGGTTATTCGGGTTGGGGAGATGGTCAGCTTGAACGTGAGCTTAAGGAAAATTCATGGGTTATAGCTACTGCCTCACCCGAAATAGTAATGACCTATCGTGATGAGGATACATGGAAAAGAGTATTGCGTGGGATAAAAAAGAGGTATAGTATCTGGGCCGACTTTCCCGAATCTCCGGAAATGAACTAATTCATAATCTTATACACCATCTCCTTTAACAGATCTCCGGGTACAGTAGTTACATTCTCAAAACCTTTTGATTTAAGGTCAAACTTACGTAACAGTCCGATTACTTCAACTGTTTTTTTCGGATTATAGTTTCGTGATGCTAACTCGTATTCGTTTACGAAATAGGGATTAATACGTAATACAGAGGCAACATTATTACGTGATTTGTCTTTAAGAAAATGATATACCAGTAGTTTCTTGAAGAATGCAAAAAGTGTAATAATGGTTAGTGTAATTGGATTATTTTTCTGGTTATGCTCAAAATGATTAACGATACGCCCTGCCTTCAGCTTGTTCCCGGAACCGACCGCATTTTGAAGCTCAAAATTATTGAAATCTTTGCTGATACCGATCTTTTCCTCAATATCCCTTGACGTTATTACTTTTTGATCCTTAGGAATTGTGATAAACAGTTTACCGAGCTCATTTACTATTTTACTCAGGTCGTTACCAAGATATTCAGTAAGTATCATACTTACATTTCTTTCAGCTTTAATGTTTTTTTGTGTAAAATAATTCTCAATCCAGTCAGGAACCTGGTAATCTCTCATCTTTTCAGAAAGAAAGAGTTCTACATTCGCAGCCTTATTCAGCGACTTATATAGTGTTGTCCGTTTATCAAGCTTTTTGTATTTATAGCTTATTACAAGTACAGTAGATTCGAGAGGATGGTCGATATAGTTTTGTAGCAGCTCAGGGTCTTTAAGATAATGGGCCTCTTTTACAATAACAACTTGCTGATTCGACATCATAGGGAACCTGCGTGCAGTGTTGATAATTGACGGAACATCAGTTTCTGCACCATAAAGAACAACCTGGTTAAATGATTTTTCAGCTTCATCGAGGATGTTATCTTCAATGTAACTTGTTATCAGATCAATGTAATATGGTTCATCACCGTGCAGGAAATAGATGTTTTTGTATATCTTATTTTTCAGATCGTTAATTATCTGGATGTAATGCTTGTTCATTATCAGAACCTTAGGTGTTTAACGGATATTGCGTTCTCTTTTACCTCTTTCAATGTTTCGATACCGATCTGTAAATGTATTTCGACAAAACTGTTTGTTACCTTTTTGTCGCTTGCCTCAGTTTTAATACCTGTTGATATCATTGGCTGGTCTGATACAAGCAGGAGGGCACCGGTAGGTATCTCATTGGCGAAACCTACTGTGAAGATTGTTGCCGATTCCATATCAATTGCCATTGAGCGTGTCTTCTTGAGATACCTTCTAAACCTGTCATCATGTTCCCATACCCTCCTGTTTGTGGTATATACAGTGCCGGTCCAGTATTCCATTGAGTGTCGTGTAATAACGGTAGCAGCCGCAATCTGGAGTTTAAATGAAGGAAGGGCCGGTACTTCAAGGGGAAGGTAATCATTTGATGTACCATCAGATCTGATTGCAGCGATAGGAATGATCAGGTCTCCGAGTTTATTTTTTTTCTTTAATCCGCCACATTTGCCGAGAAAGAAGATTGCCTTTGGCTTTACGGCTGTGAGCAGATCAACTATTATGGCTGCACTCGGACTCCCCATTCCGAAATTTATGATTGTAATCCCATCGGCTGTGGCATTAGGCATGTTTTTATCAAGTCCTTCTACTTCAACTTTTTGCATGGAAGCAAAAAGCTCAACATAATTATGGAAATTAGTTAGTAGTATATATTTTCCTATCTCTTCAAGCTTTTTACCGGTATATCTGGGAAGCCAGTTCTCTACAATCTCATCTTTGGTTTTCATGTTCGTTTCATAAATTTATCTCATATAATAATAACTGAGTATCTTAGTCGCAGCTAAGCAGAACTCAAAAATACAAAAAGTAAGGTGAAAGAACTTAACCTGCCATCATATTCATTCAAATATAAGAAAACAGATGATGGTAAACAGTTAATATTCGATACGGTACGGAGGAAATATATTACCCTTACACCTGAAGAGTGGGTCAGGCAAAATTTTGTGCAGTACCTTGTCCATCACAAAGGTTATCCCGGAGGCCTTATCGGTATTGAAGTGACATTTAAGATGAACAGTCTTACCAGAAGGGCCGATATACTGGTTTATAACAGGGTTGGTAATCCTATCCTGATAGTGGAATGCAAGGCACCCAATATAAAGATCGATAATAGTGTATTTGACCAGATAGTGGCATATAATCGTAAGTTCAGGCTGAAATATATTGTTGTAACAAATGGGATTAAGCATTATGCATGTGTGAATGAGGGCGAAGGAGGAAACTATGATTTTCTTAAGTCAATTCCTGAATATAAATCATTGCAAATTTAAGAGACTGGCAAATATGATACAGGTTACATGTGCAGTTATTCGTAACGATGATGAAGATGTCCTGGTTGTTCAGCGTGGTAAGAGTAGTGATCATCCTCTGAAATGGGAGTTTCCGGGCGGTAAAATTGATCCGGGTGAGAGCGCAGAGGAGTCTGTTATAAGGGAAATAGATGAAGAACTTTCACTGGATATTGTGATCTGTGGATCTCTGAATATTGTTGAGCATGATTACGGACATAAGAGGGTGCGGTTAATACCATTTATTTGTGATACTCTTATGGACCTGCCCGTGCTTAATGAGCATATTGATTACAGGTGGGTTAGTGCAACAGATTTAGAGAAGATAGATTTTTCCGAAGCAGATATACCTGTAGCTGCTGAATATACTTTGCGTTTTGGTAGAAATTTACATACAGCAACATCTGCAGGGCCTGATCAGCCGCTATAAATGCCAGAGGCAGTCAGATTCTTGCCAAACTGATCAGGGAGTCAACTTAGATGGCACATCCGGACGTTGCATGCAACGTCCCTCCTAGAATCGTCTTCTGCGCCTGATCTTATCCTTATCATTAATGTCGTTTGCATCAAGCACCCACATACCCCTGCCATGGGTGGCAATAATAATCATATTATCTCGTGAATGTATCTGCAAGTCATGAACATAGGCGAAAGGCAGGTCGCCCAGAACATCCCATTTCATGCCCTGGTCTTTGCTTACATAGACAGATGCGTCAGTGCCTGCATATAATATATCCTTGTTAACGGGATCTTCACGGATAACATTTACCGGTCCCACCGGAATATTTCCTGATATATCAGTCCATGTATCACCAAAATCTGTTGATTTCCAGATATAAACCTGGTAGTCATCATCCCTTCGTCCTGTTTGGGTCATATAAACTGTTCCCGGATCATATTTGGATGCAACAATTCTTGAGACCCATCTTTCGGGTACTTTGCCATTTCTGATCTCTTCCCATGATTTACCGCCATTCTTCGTTCTCCAGACCCTTCCATCGTCAGTGCCTGCATAAAGTAAACCGAACAGCAACGGTGATTCATCAAGTGCTGAGATTGTCTGGTAACTAATATCACCCATTTTTTCCGGATCATTGTATGTCAGGTCAGGACTTATATATTCCCATGTATCTCCTTTATCTCTCGACATCATTACATATTGCATACCGTGATATACAATAGACGGATTGTGTGGTGACAGTATTGTTGGCGCAACCCACTGCCCCCTGAGCATAGGTTCATCGGGGAGCCTGTTTGGTATTAATCGTTTTGTTTTTTCCGGGTAAGTATCTATCTCTGATCTCTCCAGGGCACCATAAAAGGTGCTGGAATAGATAGTATTATTATCACGCGGATCAATAGTATGTGAGCTCCCTTCTGCACCCAGAATATGTTCAAATTCGACAGGTCGAACCAGATCCCTTCCCCTTGACAGGTCAACAGGAGCATAAAAACTATGGTGATCCTGTATAGATCCGAACACCCTGAAGGGGGTACTGAAGTCGTAAGCTATATTATAAAATTGTGCCAGAGGGAGTTCCTCTATCGGGTATTTCCAGGTAACACCTTTATCATATGAAATAGTTAAACCGCCATCCTGTACATTGAGCAGATAGTTGGAGTTATTGGGATCAATCCACAGACCATGATGATCGACATGTGGCCCTCTCAGCCGTTTAAATGTTTTTCCTCCGTCGGTACTTTGATTAAGAAAGATACCCATTGTATAAATGGTATTTTCATCAGAGGGGTCAACCCTGATTTGCCCGAATACCCATCCGTAAGTAGCAGAGTGTCTTTCCATATATAATTTCATCTTATCGGTTAGTCCGCTTACCTGTTTCCATGATTCACCTCCATTATCGGTCCTGTAAATGGTTGCTCCCTTAATAATATCCTTTTTTTGTCTTCCATACGCATCACGTTCTCCCTCTTTTGCTTTATTTGCTATCTCGTAATTATCAACATAAGCATATAAAACCTTTGTGTTTGAAGCTGCTATATCTATGCCAATCCGGCCCATATCATTCTGTGCGGGAAGTCCCTGGTTTATCTTTTTCCATGTTTTTCCTGCGTTTGTTGATTTCCAGATACCAGAGTTCCTTGTCTCTTCCCATGTACGTGGGTCATTCCATTTTTGTCTTATCCTTTCCCATGTTGTACAATAGATGGTATTCGGATTTTTCGGGTCAAGTACAAGGTCAATAACACCTGTATTTTCATCGACATAGAGAACTTTTTCCCATGTCACTCCTCCGTCACCGGTTTTGAATAATCCCCTATCTTTATTGGGTGTCCATTCATTACCTGTAGCAGCCACATAAACAATATCGCTGTCTTTTGGGTTAACCTTTATACGGCTAATGGTATTTGTGTTACCGAGTCCCATATACCTCCAGCTTTTACCTCCGTCACCTGTTTTGAAAACACCACAACCTGCATCTGAGCTTCTAAAGATATTGGCTTCCCCGGTTCCTGCCCATACAATGTTTTCATTGTTGGGATCTATAGCGATATCTCCAATTGATCCGGCAGGCATATCATCAAAAACAGGGATAAATGTAGTTCCCTCATTTTCAGATTTCCATACACCGCCGGTTGCTGATCCGATCCAGATAGTGTATGAATCACCGCGAGGGATTACTGCCTCTACATCTGTACATCTGCCACTAATATTTGTTGGTCCGATATATTGCCAGTGCAGATCCTTATAGGGAGAATCTTTTTTCATGGCACTTTGTGATTTAAACATTTCAACCTTGTCCTTACCGTTAAGAACAGGCTGCTTGACCTGTGAACTGACAATTGTAGTTGCAGACAGGATAATAACTATTAGAAATAATATTTTCCGGGAATTTTTCATGATAACAGAGATTAATTTGTAATAACTGATCAATGGTATATCTAATCTGTAAAATTACAACTTTGATTAAATCTGAAGTACTATTATTTATGTTTTACAATATTTGGAGAATATTGGAATACTGTTGAGAGGCTGTCATTCCGAATCCCGGTATTCCCGGGGGAGGAATCTGTCAATGTTTATAAGGTGTTTTGATTGAAGACCTGCTCCCTGCATCTTTCCTTCGACTTATGTCTTTTTTATCTATCTTTGAATTCAAATATAACTATCAACAGATGTCTAAAATTGCATTAATCACAGGTGTTACTGGTCAGGACGGTGCATATCTGTCAGAATACTTATTGAAGAAGGGCTATATAGTACACGGTCTAAAAAGACGTTCTTCATCATTTAATACTGACCGTATCGATCATATTTACCAGGATCCTCATATAGAGAATCGTAATTTCATTCTCCATTATGGCGACCTGACTGATTCAATGAACCTGACAAGAATTATTCAGGAGGTGCAGCCCGATGAGATCTATAACCTTGCTGCCATGAGTCATGTTAAGGTAAGTTTCGATACTCCTGAATATACAGCCAATGCCGACGGATTAGGTACATTAAGAATACTTGAAGCGATTCGTTTGCTGGGACTTATAGAGAAGACAAGAATTTACCAGGCATCAACTTCAGAATTGTATGGGATGGTTCAGGAAGTGCCACAAACTGAGAAGACTCCATTTTATCCAAGATCACCCTATGGGGTGGCCAAGCTGTATGGTTACTGGATAACGGTTAACTACCGTGAGGCATACGGATTACACGCCAGTAATGGAATTCTTTTCAATCATGAATCGCCAATCAGGGGAGAGACATTTGTTACAAGAAAGATTACCAGAGCTATATCAAGAATTGCTCTGGGTATGCAGGGAAAACTCTATCTGGGGAATCTGTCTTCCAAGAGGGATTGGGGCCATGCGAAGGACTATATTAAGGCTATGTATCTGGTTCTTCAGCAGGATAAACCTGATGATTATGTTATTGCTACCGGAATATCTACTACTATCAGGCAAATGGTAGAAAAGTCCTGTAATGAGATAGGGATAAGAGTGAAGTTTGAAGGGGAGGGAGAGGAGGAGACAGGGAGAATAATAGCTGTTGATGAGACGATATTTACTGAAAAGGTTGGAGAAAAGTATTTAAAAGAGATAAAAAAACGCATTGCCTCAAATGATTCAGAGAACATATTCCTTGAGATAGACCCGCAATATTTCAGGCCTACAGAAGTGGACCTTCTGGTTGGAGATGCAACAAAAGCAAAAAAACAACTCGGGTGGGAGCCAGAATATGATCTGGCCGGGCTGATTAAAGATATGATGGATTCTGATATACAATTAATGAAGAAAGATATGTATCTGAGGGAGGCAGGATATAATACACTAAATTATTTTGAGTAGCAAAATTTGTAGTTATGAATAAAACAGATAAGATATATATTGCCGGACATGACGGACTTGTTGGGTCTTCAATAGTAAAGAATCTCAGAAGCAAAGGATACAATAATCTGATCTTTAGAAATTTAAATGAACTTGATCTGCGAAGCCAGGCAGATGTAACCAGTTTTTTTGAAGCTAACAAGCCGGATTCTATGATTATAGCTGCTGCAAAAGTGGGAGGAATCTATGCGAATAATAAATTTCGGGCAGATTTTATTTATGATAACCTGATGATACAGAACAACCTTATTCATGCTGCCTGGAAAAACGGTGTAAAAAAGCTCCTCTTTCTTGGGAGTACATGTATCTATCCGCGCGAAGCTCCTCAACCTATGAAAGAGGACTCATTACTTACATCACCGCTGGAATATACAAACGAACCTTATGCTATAGCTAAAATTGCCGGAATAAAAATGTGCGAAAGCTATAACATCCAGTATGGTACGAATTTCCTCTCTGTAATGCCAACTAATCTCTATGGGCCAGGAGATAATTTTGATCTGTTAAACTCACATGTGTTGCCGGCACTTCTCAGAAAGATTCATCTCGCCAAATGTATTGAGGCAGAAAATCTTAAAAGTCTGAAAGCAGATTTATTGCATAGACCAATTAATAACAATCCGGATCTTACCTCACGCATGAAAATTAACGAGTTAATCTCTGCTTATGGCGTTAGGGAAATGAACGGCAAAGTACAAGTTGAGATATGGGGCTCAGGTAAACCAATGCGTGAATTTCTTTGGATTGAAGATATGGCTGATGCCTGCACCTGGTTGATGGAAAATGTAGATTTTAAAGCCGTTATCAGTGCTACCGGATTAAAGGATGAAATACGGAACACACATATAAATATTGGTACAGGATCAGATATCACTATTAAGGAGCTGGCATTATTGATCAAAGAGATTGTAGGTTTTAAAGGAGAGCTTGTTTTTAATTCAGATAAACCGGACGGAACACCACGAAAACTTACCGATGTCACTTTACTTCATAAGTTAGGATGGAAACATCGAACCTCTCTCGAACAAGGACTTCATAAATTGTATGAATGGTATCTTGATGATCAAGGCAAAAGTAAAAAGTAAAAAGTAAAAAATCAAAAGGGAAAGTGAAAGAAAATGAACTTCAAAAAAGACTGTTCAAGTTTTTGCCTAAATACCACTTGTCGACTTTAACCGTTAGTCGTTGGTCGTTTGCCCTTTGTCGTTAGTCTTAATTATAAGCCTAACTCCTTAATCCTCACCTTTACCCTTATAGCATTCGTTATCTCCATTTCACTAATCAGTATTAAATAGCCACCCCCTCCTGCACCGGATAATTTCCATGCTAATGCTGTATCACGGTACTTATCAATGACCCTCTCTATTTTATCATTCAGCATCAGGGGAAACATCCTTATCTGCGAATTAAATGATTCAAAAAACCCTTCTGCAAAAATATTTATGTCCATTTCCGTCAACCCTTTCCATGTTTTTTCAGCTGCTTCTGTCAGCTTCAAAACCTCGTTTGCTGTAATATTGGTTTTAGCGAGTACTTTAAAATTATCCGGTCTGGGCCAGAGGGGTATCATATATAACCTCTCCTCCAGCCATTCAACTGTTTTTTTATCTGTAACTGATTCAAATTTCGAAGGCCAATATTCACCTTTTTCATAGAAGAACCTGTTAATCCCGGGCATCGTAATACCTATTGAATCCTGCGAACCACTCACCTCTTTTGTCCCCGGGTTATTATCATATCTGAACAGGATTTTGGCAAGTTTTTCAGGATATTCAAACGGCAGGTGATTATTCCAGAGTTCAATCGCCTTGTTTCTTGTGGAGGTAGCCATACCCGATCTTTCATTAAATTCTATTATTGGCTCAATAGAAGCTGTAATAGCCCATCCGGGATGCTGTTTAGAAACATATGGCTGATCAATCCATGTCCCTGCCAGGTCGATACGGTAAGGCATCGGTATAATATTCCGGATGGTCGTTGTAGATCTGGATGGAAGGTTTGCATACGGTATCCGTTTAAGCACTTTATACTCTATATCAACTTTTTCGCACAACTCTACTTTATCATACGAATGACCATCCTCATTCACAATAAAAATATCAGCTTTCAATCTTATCAAATCTTCTTCGAAATCCAGTAATCCACCCCCGCTGTTAATAAACACATTGGTAACACTCTTCAGAGCTTTAAGCATATACATTCTCTCATCTTCGGAGTTAATTGTATGTCTGCCTTTAAGCTCAAAAATTGTTCTGTCCGACCCCAGGCCAACATACAGGTCACCGTATTGCGATACTTCATCCAGAAATGCCACATGCCCCGAATGCAACATATCAAAACAACCGGAAACAAAAACTTTTTTTCTTTTGGATACCATAACCATAACTAAATAAATTTTAATTAACAAAGATTGAAATAATCTGACAAACAACCAACCCGTCTCTCCCTTCTATGTCCACTGCAAGTCTTAACGTAAGCAGGTATCCTTCCTCCCTCTTCTTTTTGGATTTTATTGAATAAACACTATCTTTTCACCACTAATCTTTACCAAATCCAATGAGCAGACAATTTACTTCAGGGGTAGAGAGATCATTTTATGAATTGATGGATGGTAAGAACATTACCACTGTAACACCTTACATAACGGTAGACAACTTTCCAAAACTCGGCTTGCTTGCATCTCTCAGATTCCTTGAATGGGTTGCATCTAATCCCGAAGGTGTGATCAGCCTTCCTACCGGCAAGACACCTGAGTATTTTATAAAATATACACGGTTCCTGCTTGATAACTGGGATAATGATAAGGGGCACATCCTGAGAGAAAAATATGGACTGACAGATATAGTAAAACCTGATTTAAGGGGATTGTCGTTTGTGCAGATGGATGAATTCTATCCCATTAATCCGGCGCAGCATAACAGTTTCTATAACTATGTATTGAAATATTATATTGATGGTTTCGGACTTGAAAGGGACAGGTCTCTCACCATGAATTCAGTTACGATCCCACTCCCGGGGGAGTTACATTACCGGGAAGTATTTCCGGATTTGAAGATAGACCTTTCTTTAAGGTATCGTGAGGCTAAGTCAGAAACTGAAAAGATCCGGCAACAGGCTGTTTTCATGATCGATAACTGGTGCTCAGAATATGAAGAGAAGATCCGTGAAAAGGGTGGGATTGGCTTTTTTCTTGGGGGGATTGGTCCGGATGGTCATATAGCTTTTAATACAAGGGGGTCAGATCTCTGGTCAACAACCCGTCTTACTCAGACAAATTTTGAGACCCAGGCTGTGGCAGCCGGTGACCTGGGAGGTATTGAAGTATCACGAAACAGGCTTGTTATTACAATAGGTCTTGAAACTATTACTTATAATCCCGATGCCGTAGCAATAATTTTTGCTGCCGGGGAGGCTAAGGCCGGAATTATAAAAGAGGCCCTGGAGAGTAATAAAGATACTCTTTTCCCGGCTTCAGTACTTCAGCGTCTGGACAGTTCTGTTTTCTACCTGACAAACGGAGCGGCATCAATGCTTGAGGACAGGATCATTCATTATTATTCTGGTAGCAAATGGAACAGTGAAAAAACGGAGAGGGCAATAATTAATCTTTGCACAAATACTGATATTTATGCTTCAAACCTTACAATCAAAGACCTGTTGTCCGATAAGTATTGCAGGATGATCCCCGGGGTTAACGAGAATACTGTTATGGAGGTAGTTGAATCGATAAAGAAAAAGATGAATAGAGGGATTAATCCTGACAAGGACAGTATTATCTATCATACCGGTCCCCACCATGACGATATTATGCTTGGGATTCTTCCAAAATGTATCCGGCAGGTGAGAGAAGCTTCAAACAAGGTTCACTTTTCAGTACTGACATCCGGGTTTACAGCTGTTACCAATATTTTTTTAGAAAAAATAATGCTGGATACGCTTAAACTAATAACCGAAGGTCAGATCCAGATGATCTTCTATCCCGACTTTTTTGATAAAGGCTATAAGTTTAAATTCTTTAAGGATGTTTATCATTACCTTGATGGCACTGCGCAGCGAAATGACAATGTTATGCGAAGGGGAATATGCCATCGTATGGTAAGGGGGTTGACCGGGATATGGGAAATTAAGGACAAGAATGAACTTATTGGTACTATTAATTCAGTGATCCATACTATCAGATCGGAGTATTCAGGTAGTAAGAACACTCCGAAGGTTCAGCTTCTCAAGGGAATGCTCCGGGAATATGAGGAAGAACTCGTTTGGGCGCATTTTGGTGTTCCTGTAAATAATATTCATCATCTGAGACTCGGTTTCTATAAAGGTGATATATTTACAGAACAGCCTGAAAGAGAGAGAGATGTTAAGCCTGTGCTTGCTCAGCTAAGAAAATATAAACCATCCGTTATTACCCTGGCTCTCGATCCTGAGGGTAGCGGACCCGATACCCATTATAAAGTATTGCAGACTATTGCTGCCGCAGTAAAGGAGTGGGGCAGGGAATATGATATTTCCGCTCTTAAAGTGGTAGGTTACAGGAATGTCTGGTACAGGTTTCATCCTGCGGAGTCAAATTGTTTTATCCCTGTTTCACTCAGCTCCCTGGCAGTGCTCGATAATTCATTTGAGAATTGTTATGGCAGCCAGGTAAACTCCTCGTTTCCGAGTTATGAATATGACGGAAAATTCAGTGAGTTAACAAGACATATCTGGGTTGAGCAACTTAAGCAGATACAACTTATTTTAGGGAAGGGTTTCTTCTATGATAATGAGCGACCAGTAATCAGGGCAACTCACGGGATGGTTTTTGTAAAAGAGATGGATGCAGGTGAATTTCTTGCTATGGCAGAAGAGCTTGAACAAGCTATGGAAGGGCTTGTAATTAACCATACATGATGAACTGCAAATTGGGGAAATAAAATATTTGTCTATATTTAGAACCTGAATAATAGATATATTTATACCTGAAGTTATAGATACATTAGCCTAACAAACTGATTACTAACTATTTGCTCTTTATTGAAAGAGTAAAAATAAAACCTCTATTATGAAAAAAATCTTTCTATTGATTGCTGCTGTTAGTATTACCGGTAGTGTAATGGCAGGTGGTCTTGTGACCAACACTAATCATAGTGCCGCCTTTACACGTATGCAGTGCCGCGATGCCACTTTGGGTGTTGATGCAGCCTATTTTAACCCTGCCGGGATTACTAAGCTGAGTAAGGGATTTCATTTCTCTCTTAGTAACCAGACAATAAAACAGATATGGGACATCGAAAGTAATTTCCCTCTCCTGAATGGCACGCCGAGAAATTATGAAGGAATTGTAAGTGCACCTATTTACCCTGCTGTTTATGCCGTATTTAATACGGGTAAAGTAGCTTTCTCTTTTGGGTTCAATCCTATTGGTGGAGGTGGTGGTGCTACTTTTGAAGATGGCATACCTTCAATCGAGTATGATGCCTCTACTTTTGTTCCGGCATTGGCCGGTGCTGGTGTAACAGGTTATGAAATTGATGCTAATTTCGAGGCGACATCAATTTACTTCGGATACCAGTTAAATGTGGCTTACGCCATAAATGATATGATCTCCGTTGCAGTAGGTGGACGATATGTTACAGCAAAAAATACGTATGACGGATATCTCAGAAACGTAAATCTCAATTATAATGGTGTTATGACTCCTGTTGCCGGAGTATTTAATAATTTTTCAGCTCAGGCTACTGGAGCTGCAGCCAGTGTGCAACCAATTATTGATGGTGGTGGAGGTGGTTTGACCCTTCCTCAGCTGGAGGGTTTAGGTATGATTACAGAGGCTGAGCGCCTGGCTCTTGAGGGTGGCCTTACTGCCTTTGGTATTGACCCAACAGGATATACAGCCGCACAGGTACAGGGAACTTATACCGGAGTTGCAACCGATATGGGGGGCAAAGCTATTGTATACGGAAATCTGATGGATCAAGTCGCCCAGGTAGAGCAGACTGCTACCGGCTTTGCACCTATTTTCAGTGTTAATATTTCACCAATTGAGATGCTTAATATTTCTATTAAGTATGAAGCCAGAACAAAACTTGAGTTTGAGAATAATACCACATCAGACTTTATTACAGCAGTTGATCCGGTTACAGGAGTACCTACTGAATCAATGTTCCCTGATGGTTATATCTATAATGCCGATATTCCTGCTCAACTGGTTGTGGGAGCTATGCTGAAACCAATAGATAAAATTATGATTACCGGCGGTATACAGTATTTTTTCGATAAGGATGTTGACTACAGTAAGGGAGAAAATATTGAAATGATAGACAATAACTTTATCGTTTACGCCATTGGTGCTGAATATGGCATTAGCAATATGATTAAATTCAGTCTCGGATATAGTGGTACAAAAACCGGTGTTAATTCAGACTATAATTCTGACACCAGGTATTCACTTAACACAAGTACCTATGGAGGAGGATTTGGAATTCTTGTTACTCCAATGATCGAGATTAATCTCGGCGTAGCTTATACATCATATGTCAATGGTTCAAAAGATCTCACCAAGACACTTGAAGGTCCTATTGTAGTACCTTATACGGAATTCTATGATAAGAATATAATGCTTTTTGCAGTGGGAGTTGATCTCCATTTCTAACAGGCACGAATTATACATATTCACTATATGATGGTGTGGGTCTCTGACTCACACCATTTTTTTGTAACTTGAAGTTAAGGATTGCGTAAAACAGGAGTTGAATAGTTTTATCTGGTGTCATCCCGACAGATTCCGGCGCAGCCGGAGACGAGGGATCTGCTTATTTAATATTGGACGCAAATAGCTCCTTATGCGGGAACAAAGAGCTATCAAATTCGATCTTAAGTTTATTGACTGCCTCGCTATTCCCTTTCTCCTCGTACAAAGTAATAAGGTTTAAATATATAGAGCCCAATATAGGATTATTTGAATCCCTGAGATCTTTCCTTAGCGATTCAAATAGGGCTATAGCTTCATTTTGCCTGCCATTGTCCAATTCCCTGAAGCAGGTATTGATCCTTGCATTTAATGACGGATCAAGAATTAGTCCATAAACCGCGAGGCAGTTATCACCACAATCTTCTACGAGATCTATCCATCCAGGTTCTCTGCTAATACCCGGAAACTTCAGGGTAACATATTTTTTTTCCCCGACCATGTTAAACTTATAGCTCTCCGGGCATAAAGGAAGACCAATCAATTCACTCATCTTTACTCTCTTTCCTGTGCCTGTAACCAGGTAGGTGTTTTTGTCGATACAGAAATATCCACCCTCAATTTGATTCTCTATACTGATATTAATAACTGTCAGGTCCTCAATCAGTTCAATATTGATCACTTCAAGCGTTTGAGGAGTTTTAAGAGCATAGTTGGGATCTGATATTTTCTGTGCTTCAATATCAATTGTGATTAATAAGGTCAACATTAAAAGAATAGTAATAGTTTTCATAATACCTTGTATAGGTTATACTCCTCTAAAGATAACAACAAGATTAATAATTGTTGAATTGTTGATGCGTTAAGTCGTTCCGCCTTCGTTAGAAACTACGGCGGACACGGTAATTTGTTAAAATTAAACATTTTCAACCTTAGAAAATATTTGCAGTGTCCTGGACTGTCAGCCCGGAGATATACTTGAATATTGGAAAGAAGATTGAAGACTGCGGACTGCTGATTGAGGACTGCGGACTGAAGACTGCGGACTGCTGACCGAATACACAATTCCACCTTTTTATTCATTCGAAAATGCAGAATCGAAGGATATATTGCCTGGCACAAAGTCTATCTTCCTGACAAACTCACATGATTCGGCTGCTCCCATCTCCCTGTCCATTCCGCTATCCTCCCATTCGACTGAAAGCGGACCATAATAACCAATATCGTTCAGGGCCCTTATGATCTTTTCAAAATCTATCCGTCCTCTGCCCACACTTCTGAAGTCCCAGTATCGTCTTCTGTCACCAAATTCAAGATTTCCTCCGAAAACACCTGCTGTGGAGAGCTGTTCACTCCATGTCACATCCTTCATATGCACATGAAAAATCCTATCGCTGAATTCGTAGATAAATTTGATATAATCAACTCCCTGGTATCCAAAATGACTGGGATCATAGTTAAACCCGAATGCAGGATGGTAGTCAACTGCCTCTAGTGCTCTTTTTGCTGTTTCAATATCAAATGCAATTTCAGTGGGATGAACCTCCAGCGCAAAACGGATACCAATCTTATGATACTCATCCAGAATAGGTTTCCACCGGCTGGCGAATTCCATGTATCCATCTTCTATCATTTTTGGTAAGACCGGCGGAAATGAATAGATCAGGTGCCATATAGGGCTGCCTGTAAACCCGTTTACAATATTCAATCCAAGCATCTTTGCAACCCGACCTGTTTTTATGATCTCCTGTGCAGCTCTTTTCCTTACCCCGTCAGGGTTGCCATCACCCCATATATGCAGGGGCAGAATTTCTTTATGCCTTTCATCAATCCTGTCACAGACTGCCTGTCCGACAAGGTGTGTAGATATTGAGAAAAGGGACATATCATATTTTTTCAGCAGATCAAGACGACTGTTACAATAAGCCTGGTCAGCCCTGTCGATTTCTATATGGTCTCCCCAGCAGGCAAGTTCAACCCCATCGTAGCCGAAAGATCTGGCTTTTTTTATTACATCCTCAAGTGTTAGGTCGGCCCACTGGCCGGTAAATAAAGTTACTGGTCGTTTCATAGCTTATAACGTTATCTGTGGCATATAAATATACTAATTCTTTGACATCTGATTGATTAGCATGTAATAAAAATATCAATAACTAATCAGTCGGCAGTCCACCCTCCTTCGCTCTCCACTTCGTTTCGAGATTCGGAAGGGCAAAGCAGTCCACAATCGGCAAAAATGCAAATAACAATCAAATTATTAAAACACAATGGCAATTGAATTTAGGAACTTAACTGTATATAAAAGAAAGGTTTGATGATTTAAATAAACGATCTGAAGGAATCAGACGATTGCTTAATCATATTCCAGATAAATCGGGACTGCCGACTGCCGACTGCCGATTGATTAGTTACAAATATACTAATTCATTGACATCTGATTGATTAGCATGTAACAATAATATCGGTCTTGCCTGTTTCGAATCCATATTATCGCTCCAATAGATAGTGAGATATGATATTTATCACGCATCCCCCTCTTTCCTGTTTTCCGCACTTCTTGAGAAACAGCTTATTAGCAATTTATGGTTTCTGGTTTTGCAATTTTTAGAGTCCTGCTATCTTTATGGTATATTTGTTTAAATATTAGCCCCAAGGGGGCGGTGATCAACAGCCCCGAGCGCAGCTCGGGGTTTGTGCAATGAGATATAACATAAGCGCCACAGGTGCGTAATCAACAATTTCAATATGCCTCTGATCGAAGAATTAAAGACTCATTCATCAAAGTGGATAAAAACAAAGGGGCAACAATATCAAAAGTTCTATTGGCAAAACGGATATGGAGGATTCTCGATTCATCAGGGAGAAGTTGATGTAGTAAAAAATTATATCTCAACACAAGATGAACATCATAAGAAAATATCATTTGAAGATGAATATCGTGCCTTTTTGGAGGAATATGATATTAGCTTTGATGAAAGATATGTTTGGGATTAGTGATTGCGCACCTTTGGCGCTTATCGGGTGATACGTATCATTAACCCTGAGCTACGCACAGGGCTAATGATTTACGCACCTGTGGTGCTCAAAAAAAATCAAAGAGATTTCATTGTATTAGCAGCCTCTGCCATAAAACAACCTCTTATCTGTCGACTTTACCTTTTTCGGCAAGTATATTTGTCAGAAGGTAATATGCATCAATATAGGTACTATCAGATTCAAGCAGTTTAACCAGATGCGACTCAGCATCATCCGGGTAGCCCGATTGGTTAAGAAAGTATGCGTATGTATATTTGTACTTCAGGTTATCCGGCTCCCATATCATAGCACTCCTGCTTAAGGACAATGACTCCTCCTGGTCTTTTTCATAAATTAGCACACTCAGGTTATAAGCTGCTACAGCGCTGTTCTCAGATACTTTAAGCAGCCTCCTGAAATAATCTATAGCAGTTCCGGTCTCTCCTCTCTCTCCATAAAGTAGTGCCAGGTTCAGAAGTGTAGCTTCATTGTCAGGTGAAAATGAGAGAGCTTGCAGAAACAT
The DNA here is from genome assembly GCA_030596125.1 of Bacteroidales bacterium. Classification (GTDB taxonomy): domain Bacteria; phylum Bacteroidota; class Bacteroidia; order Bacteroidales; family VadinHA17; genus JAUVKT01. The sequence goes on from JAUVKT010000022.1 coordinate 24,546, forward strand.
TGTCTCAGACTCTTTATAGTTACCAATCAATGAATATGTAAAACCGGCATTAACAAGAGACAATATCGCCTCCGGATATAAATTTATACTTGTTGAATATGAATTCAAGGCTGAATTGTAGTTGCCCCGGTTACTGTAATAATTTCCAAGATTATAATGCGAAGCCCAGTCATCAGGGCGGGCTATAAGCGATTGCTCATATTCTGCCATCGTTTCTGCTATTATTGTTGAATTTGTTTCATTAATGAATTGTGCAGGGAAGAAGCTTAAAGAGTAGGCTGAGCTAAGCCGCACAACACGCAAATCATCCTGTGCAAGTTTTACAAGAAGATCAAAGGTTTTCCTGCTATGGTTATCGGAAAGGGCATGCGCCGATGCGGCCCTGATCAGGGGTGAAGAGTGCAATGTTCCCGCAAATATAGCAGGCCATTTACGGTCATCATCACAATTCTCCATTAAACGGATAAAGGAGGTAGTAAATACTTCATTAAACCTGTTTTCTATAATTCCCTGTGTGATTCTGTCAAGTGCTCCCCAGTCACCTTCCCTTGCACTCCTGATAAGCATCCCTGCTTCAATTGTTTCAGACTGGTAATCAACCTTGTGAGTTTTCTTTATCCATTCATTAGCCCATTCGGCTGTCTGGTCATCATGACAGATATTACAGGCATTCGGAGAACCAAATGCAATAGTGGCTTCAGGCATTGGTGGTCTGAAAGAGTGGTCACTTCTGTCCATCCGGGCAAATGATGTTTTAGGCATATGACAGTCAATACAATTACTGCCCGGGCTATCAGGTACGTGAAAAGTATGAGCCGGTACGTTATCAACCTTATCGTTATGGCATGGCATACAGGCATTATTCGGATCTTCTCCGGCAAACCGGTATCTGCCACTTGATGTATGGCAGGTTACACAATGAATACCGGCTGACGCCTTGCAACTGTTCATCGCCCAGGTTGTCATTGTGTAATTTTCACCCAGATCGCGCCCATCCGCATAAAAATCGTGATTCTCAAGGGTAATAAGATTGAAATAATCATAAAATCTGCCACCGGGAGGGAACCCCGGTATAAGAATGTTCGATTTGGCATGACATGAACCACATGAGGAGTCATGCTGATCAGCTGAAAACAGACTTGTTACCACGAGTTTTATGTCTTGAGGTACATTACCCTCACCTGCTTCAACACAAGCCCTTATATGGTCATAACCCGGACCGTGACATGTTTCGCAATTTATACCAGGTTCACTCCATGAAGTATTGTACTCAAGAGTTTCGATGATAAAATTTGTGTTTAACTGGCTGACATGACAGCTGTAACAGGTTGTATTAAACGTATAAAGGTAATTCATCCAGTTAACCGGTGCATCTTCTTCTAATGTCTCAAAATGTCTTACACCACTTTCCGGATTGTTGTACCATGAGTCTGTCTTACAATCATAGGCAAGAGGCAAAACCTGCAAACGTCCCTTCTCCAGGCTTGCAAGAAAATAATAAACATATTTTCCTCCCATAACATGCACAGCGCTGAACTCCTCAAATTCACCGCCTAGCTTAGTCTCACTGAAAAACAGAGAATCTTCACGCCTGAATACATTAAAATCAGAAGTACCCACCCTGATCTTTTTATCAAACTCCTTTATCTCCGAATCGATAAATTCTTTGGTTACAGGCTGCATTGCCAGTCCGTGATAAGAATTAGCCCATAAATCGTAAAATCTCTCATGACATGGACGACAACTCTCTGACCCGGAATACTCAGCAACAACCCTGTCTATCTTTGCTGTATAATAACTTCTGAAGATCAGGTAGCCAGCAACGCCAATTACCAGAACAGATATTAAAAGCAAGGGAAAAAAAAGTCTTTTCATCATAAAAATATTTTAGTGACCAAATGTAGTGAAATATCAACCCGGCGACAACCGGCAATTTACTGCTTATTCAAATAATCCATCATCCCTTACCAGGAGGAGGATCGACGATTGAGATACCACAACATATTTCTCTTTGTTAAACTCAATTTCAATTGCAGCGGTTTGCATATATACTGCAAGATCTCCCTCTTTTGGTTGAAGTGGAACATATTTTGGCTCATCATTTCCCGACTTCCATGGTTCATCAATATCAGAAACTGCGGGAATAGGATATCCAGGCCCCACCTTTAGTACATATCCTATTTGTACCTTCTCCTTCTCCTGCACACCTGGTGGCAGATACAGCCCGGATTTTGTTTTTGATTGAGGAGTTTTTGGTTTTATCAGAATCCTGTCACCAACAACAATTAGCTTCTTAAGATCGTTTTCATCCAAAAGTACATTCATAGCCTGATATGATTAAGTCTGTTTGTACAAAACTATAGAATATTTTCTGAACTGGTATTTTTTAAGAATATTTGTAAAAATATTTGAATGAAATTCACTTTTATACTGGTTGACCCCATGGTTCCCGAAAATATTGGAGCAAGTGCCAGAGCCATCAAAACCATGGGGTTCGATTCACTTCGTCTTGTTAACCCATGCGAATATCTCAAGGGAAAAGCCAGATGGGTTGCCCACGGGTCGACAGAAATACTCGATAATGCCCTGTCATATAACAGGCTTGTAGATGCTTTGGAAGGGATGGATCTTGTAATTGCATCATCAGCAAGGCACAGATGGCTTCATCAGGACATTGTAGATATTGACAGATTAAACAGCATCCTCGATAGTAAGAGCGGATGTTCGGGAGATGTTGCAATTGTGTTTGGCCGGGAGGAGTCGGGTTTAACCAACGACGAAATTAAGCTTTGTGATATGGCGGTTACAATTCCAATGAACCAGAAATTCCCCTCTCTGAATCTTTCGCAGGCTGTTATGATATTTGCTTATGAACTCTCCAAAAGACGAAATAAGTCTGATTCTAAAGAATCTGTAAAACCGGCGGATGGATCATACAGGGCCATCAGACAAAAGGTGCAACTTATTCTTGACAGCACCGGTATATCCGGCAACCCTGTTCTTGCAGGAAGAGTAATAGAAAGACTGGCCCATGCTGCCGACAATGATATCAAGTTAATCCATTCCGTTTCGAAAGCTATTATTGACAAATTTCAAGGCACTGATAAAAGAAACAAGAAATGATATACCTTATACTCTGTATCGTAAGTTCATCACTCCTGTTTGTAATATTCAAGGTTGTTGGAAGACTCAATCTGAATATATTCCCCGTTATAGTAATTAATTATATTATTGCTGCCCTTCTTGGATTTTCAATTGACCATTTCCCTCCTCCCGGTGTTATGAAGGAACCATGGTTTGTTATGGCCCTGGTAATAGGTGTTCTGTTTATATGGATGTTCTTTGTTATTGCTATGACTACACAGAAAGCAGGCATAGCTGTTACATCGGTGGCTTCTAAAATGTCTGTTATTATTCCTATCTCATTCTCAATTTTATATTTTCAGGAAACGGTAACCCTGTTTAAGTTAGCTGGTATTTTTCTGGCAGTTGTAAGTGTAGTCCTGACTATTTATAAAAAAGGTGATGATACACCCGTATCCAGAAGAGCCCTTCTTCTACCGGTAATTCTTTTTTTCGGAGCCGGGCTGATCGATTCACTAATTAAGTATACTCAGGAGACATACATAGGTAATGATAATGCTATAATGTTTACCTCTGTGCTGTTTACTATTGCCGCCATCAGCGGGATAGTAATAATTCCTTTCAAAAGAAATGTTATCAAAATATTCACTGACAGTAAAACAATAGTTGCCGGTATCATTCTTGGAGTAGTTAATTTCGGATCATTATATGGTCTTATCAAGGCGCTTGACAGCAGAGTTTACGATAGTTCAATTGTATTTGGTATAAACAATATCGGGATTGTCCTTTTGTCGCTGTTTTTTGCACTTATAATGTTCACGGAAAGACTATCCCTGGTAAACAAAATTGGTGTAACGCTTTCGATTATTACAATAATCCTTCTTAGCAAAGTGTGATGAAAGATGATGAATATTTGACTATTAAAGCAAGATCGACCGGAATATTCAGGGACAGGGGAAGTAAATTTATAGCTATTGCCTCACCTGCAGGATCTGTTGATGAAGCAATGAACATAATAGAAGATATCAGAAATGAGTACAGGGATGCACGCCATCATTGCTATGCTTACAAGATCGGGAAAGACGAAGACAGGTGGAGGGTAAATGACGACGGTGAACCTTCAGGAAGTGCAGGCAAGCCAATTATGGGTCAGATTAGGTCATTTGATATTACAAATATCGTAATAGTTGTAGTAAGATATTTCGGTGGCACCTTACTTGGTGTCGGCGGATTGATTAACGCATATAAAAATGCAGCAAAAGAGGCACTTTCCTGTGGACAAATTGTAAAAAGAACTTTGAAAGTCGAATACCTGTTGGAATTTCCATACAGTGCAATGAATGATGTTATGAAACTTGTGAAGGAGGAGAAACTTGAACAATATGACCAGCAATTTGAACTTGACTGTAAATTAAAAATCAGGTTCAGAAAAGATCTCGAAGAAAAGGTAGTAAGAACACTGACCTCAATAAAGGGTGTTCATTTTATTGTACCAGGCTGAACGAGAATATTTTGAAATTAAATTGTCAATTTTTTTTCAACAACATGGTTTGATTCTGAAGATGTTTTTAACTTTACCCGGAATACAAAACCAATAGAGCCATATTAATGAAGAACAGAAGCTTAGTATCGATTGATGATTTAACAACCGGGGAGATTCTGGATATCCTCGACATGGCAACTGGGTTTGAAAAGGATCCAACCCGGCAATTACTTGATAATAAGGTTATAGCCACCCTCTTTTTTGAGCCGTCTACCCGTACAAGATTGAGTTTTGAAAGTGCAATCTCTCGTCTGGGTGGTAAAATTATCGGGTTTACTGATGCATCAAGTTCAAGCGTATCAAAAGGAGAAAGTCTTAATGATACAATTAAGACTGTTAACAATTATTCCGATCTGATAGTTATGAGACATCCTGTTGAAGGAAGTGCCAGGTATGCAAGTGAAATAGCCGACATTCCTGTTGTGAATGCCGGTGATGGAGCGAATCAACATCCAACGCAGACACTTCTTGATCTGTACTCTATTAGAAAAACTCAGGGAACACTCGACAACCTTAATATCTTTATTGTTGGTGATCTAAAATACGGCAGGACCGTCCACTCTCTTATAATGGCCATGTCGAGATGGAATACCACATTTAATTTTATCTCTCCCGATGAACTTATGATACCAAAGGAGTATAAGATTTACCTTGATAACCTGGGACTCAAATATTATGAACATACTGATTTTACTGACATAATTTCAAGAGCAGATATCATTTATATGACAAGGGTGCAGAAAGAACGGTTCAGTGACCCGATAGAATATGAGAAGGTTAAAAACGTATATGTTCTTAGAAATACAATGCTTAAAAATACCAAAGATAATCTGAGAATTCTTCACCCTTTACCAAGGGTTAACGAGATTCATACGGATGTTGATGTAAATAAAAAAGCGTACTATTTTGAACAGGCTCTCAATGGTGTTTATACCAGACAGGCCATTTTATGTACATTGCTTGGGTTAAAATAATTAACGTAACAAAATAAATGAAAGAGCCTAAACAACTTAGCGTAAGTGCAATTGAGAGTGGAACTGTAATTGATCATATACCTGCAAAGAGTCTTTTCAAGGTAATCCAGATATTGGGCCTTGAATCTATGGGTGATAAGCAAATTACTATTGGCAGTAATTTTGAAAGTAAGAAACTTGGACGAAAAGCTATTATAAAGATCGAAGGAGTTTTCTTTGAAGATGATGATATTAACCGTATTGCCCTTGTTGCCCCACAGGCCAAACTTAATATCATCAGGGATTACGATGTTGTTGAAAAAAGTATTGTTGAAGTGCCCGATGAGATAGTTGGTATAACCAAATGTGTTAATCCAAAGTGTATCACCAACTTCGAATCGGTTAAAACAAAATTTAAGGTTATCTCAAAAGAAAATGTGTCACTTAAATGTCACTATTGCGAAAAAATCACCGATCAGGAACACCTGGAGATTATCTGATTCTGTCGTAAGACTTTACCAGCAGTTCATCCTTTAGAATTGCCCTGAAAGCAAGATACCCAAGTATCGCACCTGCCAGAGGAAACACGAGCTTGATATTAAATATCAGTTCAGCTTCAAGACTCTTACCTGAATAATAGATGTAATATAGCATCAGAATAAATACTCCTAACAACAACAGTGTAGAAAGTACCGTTACGCGTATCTGAAGTTTTCGTCTTTTATAAAGGAATATTGCCAGAAAAAAAAGTAGCGGGACAATTATTAACAGTATTGTAAGCGGCAGTGTTTTTTCATTGGGTATTAACACACCATTGTCGATTAAAAAAATACCATTCCAGTTAAGTACATATGTTTCGCCACTACTTCCAACGAGGGTTATAATGCTGCCCCTGAGAAGAAATCCTGAAAGTGCTGCTGCTATAGCAAGGTAAATAGTCTGAATCCTTTGTATCATAACGTTAATTTTATGAATACAAATTTACCCTCTTTTTTTAAAATATTGATAATCGGGATAATATAATATTTTAAGCGAGAGTGAGTTTGTTTTATCAGCGGCAAACATACTGTCAACAAAAAGGGGCGGATCAACTTTGATCCGCCCCTACCGTGTTAAATTATTTATAAGATTAGTTGCCTCCGAGTATCAGTGGCATCCCGTCTTTTCCGGAACCTATCACTACAACTTTAGCATTGGGTGATTCTGCCAGTTTTAG